>WAKY01000036.1 GCA_015523135.1 Candidatus Aciduliprofundum sp. | reverse complement strand
ATATAAACCTCGGAGCAATCGTAGGGAATAGGAAAAAATTAAATACTTCAAAGTTCATTAATCTAAAAATGTATTTGGTGGTTTAAATGGTGCAAGGAACATCAATTAGGCTTATATTAGATTATGTATCGAAAAAGAAAGGAATAGAAGGGCTAAATTCTTTGAGAGATATGGTTAGCAAGGAAAGAGTTATATTTATGAAGGAATCTGATATAAAACCAAATGAAAATTATCCTGGACATTATCTTGCTAAGGTTCTAGATGCCACTACAAAGATTTTTGATGAAAACGAATTGCAAGAGATGGGCAAGTATTTTGGGGAAAACATGAATGTTAGTTTTAAAGGGATCTTGGGCAGATATCCTCCTAAAAAGACTATGGAAACTATTGTGATCACTATGAGAAAATACCTTCCAATATTCCATACAGGATATAAAAGTATTACCTCCAAGTCATACTGGCTCTTAGTTTCAAAGTTAAAAAAGGAATACTATCCCTTTATAGATGGAATAACTCAAGCACTTTTTGAGAAGCATGGAGGCATAAGGGAAGTTAAAAAAGCACATGAAGAGGATAGGATAGAGTACACGATTAAATTCTAATATTTCTCAGAAAAAATTCGTATTACACTATTTTGTATTATTGTAGATGCTAAAGCATCATCTATTTTATCAAAATCCACATCTTCTTGGGGAGAGATAGCTATTATTTCATTTTTTTCTCCAAGAATCCAATGAACAACTATGTTCTTATCATTTTTTATTTCTAAATATCCTTCTGGACAAGTTGGAGACCAGTGATGCAAGAAATCACCAGAAAAAATACTTTTAAAGTAATTTTCCAAGCTGGTAGGACCGAGAGTTGTAGTTACATCTATCCAAATCCAACGGGAATTGTATTTTTTAAGTGCATCTCTGAACTTTCCTTCATCCTCTTTGGAAAACATCAAAGCACACCTTCAAATTCTTGCTGTAATTCAATCATAACCTGATCTAGAACTTCTTCGAATGATATTCCCCTATACTCTCTTAAGCCACCTAGGGGACTCTGCAATTTTGCTATAAACACGCCATTTTCTTCCAAGAACTCGATGTTGCAAAGGCTCTCTTCCATGCTATCACCAAGCTCGCTATTACAATGTTCTATAAAAAATATTCTGCTCAGCATTGAGTAAAGTTTAAATGGGTGATTACCATTGTAGGCCAAAGTGGTAGGTGGTCGATCATGGCTGGATTAGGTCCTTATTTGGTTAAAAGAACAATTCAAGCAGTGATTACAATATTTGTGGTTACCAGTTTGGTATGGGCACTTTTTGAAGCTATGCCTGGTGACCCAACAGATCCCTTCTATGCAAATCCAAATTTCAAAGCTGAGGATGTTGCTAACATGGCAGTATCCTACGGTCTTGCAAATAAATACATTGAATATCTAACTGCACAGGATTTCACATCAGTACCGGCATCTGAAATACCAAATGCAAATTTAAATTACTCGTATTACTTAAAAATATTAAACTTTAATCAACATCCAAGGGCAGTGTCTATGACATTTAATACAACAGCATTTCCTTATGGAATGTATGTCTTCTCCTCTGAGAAGAAAATACCTCTCAGCGAGATATTCTTAAAGAACACACCCACAACAGAGGTTCCTGCAGAGTACAAGTATCACTGGTCATCCTATGTTAAGAGCCTTGGGCACTCAATACAAAATGTTGGTGTTTTGCCAAAGAAATTAGTTTATGTGTTGATTGAAATACCTCAGAAAAATGCTCAGCTCTCTCCTAATTTGAAAATAACTCTGTTATATGTTACTGATAAACCTTTGTACGAGAGGTATGTTTACTTCTTGAAAGATATGTTTACCTTTAATTTTGGTAAATCAATAAAAACAGGACAGAATGTGAGTGATATTCTTGCTCAGAGAGTTCCTAGAACGTTGTTGTGGTTTGGTTTAGGTGTGCTAATTACATATGCTGTGGGTGTTCCCCTGGGTACATATATTGCATGGAGAAGAGGTGGTGCTGCAGAAGGAGCAGTGGTAGGTTTTAGTTTATTCTTCTATAATATGCCATCCTTCTGGCTTGGATTAATATTCCTTTGGATTTTCTCCTACACGCTCGGTTGGACACCCATTGGTAAATTTGCTAGTCAGGGAGATACAGGTCCAGGCTCTACATGCGC
>WAKY01000035.1 GCA_015523135.1 Candidatus Aciduliprofundum sp. | reverse complement strand
AATTTCTTTTGAAGAGCTTAGATATTATAGTTGCATAAGTGCTTGGCCTTCCTATTCTCCTATCCTTCATCAATCTTATAACATCCGCCTGGGTATACGGCGCAAGCTTAATTTTCCTCTTTTCAACTTCAATTCTGACATTCCCTGTGGGTAAGGGCTTGTAAATTTTTACTCTGTAAGGATATAGCTCTACGCTCTTTCCATAGGCCTGAACAATTAGAGGAATCTCTAAAATTTTGTCCTTTGCAGAGACCTTGTACTTTGAAATTCTTATCTTGCCTGTACTCTGAGATGCCATGAATCTTCGGAATATTAAATCATAAACTTTTAGCGATTTATCCTGTACCTCTAAATTCAAAATCCCCTCATTTACAAATCTCCTTATATCCTCTGCGCTCCATGGCCTAGTTGGTCTTATGCACTCATGCGCCCCTTCCTTGCCCCAGATTCTCGGCTTGAAATCCTCCCCCAAATACTTCTTGGCTATGTTCATACCCTCTTTAGAGACATGAGTGGAATCAGTTCTATGGTAAGTTATCAACCCAGATTCGAATAAATCTTGGAGAACATCCATGGTTTCCCTCGCTCCAATACCTAAGATTGAATTGGCATCTTTTAAAATCTCGTCCGTGGTGTATGGTGGAACTGTATAATCCTTCAAATCATCTCCAATTCTCACAACATTTGCAAGCACATCCTCTTTCCATAGTGATTTCACATCAGTCCCCTTTATAAAATACTCTTCCTTTATCTCCTTTGATTTTTCATATCTATCGATAATCCATCCTAAAACTGGAGTTTGTGCTCTTCCTGCAGATAGGTTCTTCTTTCCAAACACATTCCAAAGGATATGGGAAAGTTCAAATCCTATCCAGCGATCCTCTATCCTTCTCACAATTTGGGCTTTGACTAAATTCTCATTGAACTCTCTGCTCTCTCTTATTGCCCTCGTTATTGCATCCTTAGTCACTTCGTGAAACTCTGCCCTCTTTATGCTCTTTCCAAAGGGAGATAACAGATTCTTCAAGTCCCAAGCTATCTTCTCCCCCTCGGTATCTGGGTCTGTACCTATAATCACATCTTCACACTCATACGCAAGTTTACGAAGAATTTCAATCTGGCTCTTGGCATTGTAAATATTTTTTGATCCGCAGATGGGGCATTTATCACCCTCCGTAAATTGATAACCGCAATCTCTGCATTTTCTTATTGGAGAGTAAAATGGAATAAAATGCTCTTCTTTTATAACCCCGTGATAACCCTTTGTAGTGCTCAAGTCAACAGTATGTCCCAAAGATGGAGCTATCGCTAGAATTCTATCGCCTATTGCCACTTCATAGACGATTGCATTTCCAATTATCCTTAAATTTGGCTTCCCAAAGAAATGGGCTATGTGTTTTGCCTTGTTTGGGCTCTCAACTATGAACAAAGCTGGAGTTATAACATCCTTTTCCTCCACCTTCCCTTTTATCTTTCTTCTATCCTCATCAATTTCTTGCTTTAAAATTTCAATATTCACCTCTTCTATAGGCTTAAATTCAATTCCATAGATGTTTGCTCTTCTCACAAATATATCAATCATATCATGGTTATCAAGAAGAAATGATGCTCCCTTTGTTATGCCACCTGCAAACAAGCGAGATGCCCTTCCAGAGCCCTGAAGGTAGGTTTTAACATCTGGAAATATTATATAACCCTCCTTATAGATAAATCCCTCACCTTTGAGCTCTTTCTTATCCTCTAACATTTCCTTTAATTTCTCCCTTATTGCCCCTACATCTCCCTTTTTTGCATAATTTTCCAACCCATATTCTCTCAATCCATAAGCAAGGGATATGAGAAGCTTATCTCCAAACTCGTTCAAATTCTCAGCGCTTATTTTAAATCTTGGAATTCCATAAAAAACCACATACCTTATTCTCTCAGGCATATCAATACCCCTTATCAAAGAGCCATAAGGAGTTGCTACCCCCACCAAATAATCCAATTTCCCCGCTTGAAAATCTTCATAAGCTTTTTTCTCTTTTTCAATGACCAACCCTGCATTCTTGCCAATGTATTCCGCTATCTCTTTAGATTCATCCGCAGTAGGTGCAAATATAAGTGCTCCTGAACCCATTGCATTCAATATATCCCTTAGGGCATCCTTGCTATCGTAAATGTCCTCTATGTTCCTCACAGCATTGCGCATGTTGCCAACATCAAATCCCAACTTATCTCTCAGAATTCTCGTATTGTACCCCTTTGTTCCCGTGGCTGTGGAGACCATCAAAACTCCTTTTTTATGCAAAATTCTCAAAACTTTCTCTAAATTCTTTGACCTTTTGAGGAGTGAATCCACATCATCAACAAATATAAAATGGAAAAACTTACCATATAAATTCTTATAATTTTTTGAGAGATAAGCTGTGGTGGTGATTAAAATTTTGAAATCCCCCTCCTTTATCCTATTTTCCATACTCTCCTTTTCCTCTTTCTTCATTTTAGAATGGTAAAATGAAATATCTCCTCCTAGCTCTTCAAGCTTTTTAACCATATCCTTTAATATTATTGTGGTTGGCACAAGCAAATATGATTTCTTCCCTTTACTTGCTAGAAACATGGACATTATTATTCCAAAGGATGTCTTTCCTATCCCTGTTGGAGCTATTGCTGCAAAAGATTGCCCTGCAAGGACTCTACGAGCCCACATTCTCTGTATTGCCCTAGGCCTAAATTTGAATCGCTCCAAGAATTTTTCAAATTCCTCATAAATTTCAAATTCTCTAGTGTGAGATAATTCTTTCCCAGTATTCTCACATAAATTCTTCTCTATCTCTTTCCAGCTAAGTTCCTCGTGGCATTGGGGGCATAGTTCACCATAGATAACAGGAATCATAAAAAGATATGGGTAAGGATTTATTTAATCTTTAATGGATTCCCTTATCGCATGAAGCAATTCTGCAGGACTGTTTATTGGATAACTGAGATTGTTTAGAATGCTCTCCATATCCTTGCCCTTTATCTTGTATCCCCTCAATCTCTCTAAAAGCTCTTCCTTTCTCACAGGAAAGCTCAGTCCCTTTATGCTTGATAAAACATGTACAGCCCAGTCAATTCCCAAGCTCTTTGCACCCTCTTCCATTGCCTCTATTCTTTCTTCTAAATTATCCCTATGCTCCTTTATTGCCTTGTAAGCAAGCTTTGCTAGGCCCCCAGCAATATGCTCTTTCTCCTTTGCCTCGCCCTTCAAATACTCCATTACCCTGTT
>WAKY01000034.1 GCA_015523135.1 Candidatus Aciduliprofundum sp. | reverse complement strand
TCACCTTCTGAGCTTTAAGGCCAGGGTTTTTAGCCCTGGCCGCGCATCCCATCCCATTATAGAAGTGAAGTTCCATCAAGCGCCTCTATTAACTCTTCTTTCCAATTCTTCCTGTACTCCATCTTTTTAACTCTTAGCCATAAAGATAGGGCTTCACTCACCACATGCTCCCTATCCAATGCATATCCCTTCTCAATGAACAGGTCAACTTGTGAGAGTATGTTGCGAGGTACCTTAGCCACGAGCTTAACCCTTTGCCATTCCTCCTCCCTCTCTTCAACATAGTTCTCAATAAGCTCTCTAATTAGCTCTGATACTGTTTTTCCTTCCTTTTCGCATAGGTCTTCAATTTTTATCTTTAGCTCATCTGGAATTCTTGCTCCTACAATCATATCTCTCACGTTTAACAATTGTTTAACATGATGTAATGTGATAATCCATATATTTTACTTTTGGTAAAACACATGGTAAAAAGAATTAATTTTGAAAAACTATTGTTAACACATTAAAATTTTAGCATTTATTTGGTATTCTAAAAAGATGGGATTTTATGGATGTTAAACAAAGTGGCGGAAAATTTATTAAATTTTCTGGTAAAAAGGTTAAAATAGGGGAATAGATTAAACATCTTGGTGCCAGGCTAGGCCGGGGGGTTAGGCGTCCCCTGTTACCCGAAAGCGTCTATACGCGGGGGCGACAGCCGAGGGCGGTGTAACCAGGTCTGTCTCAGACCATGCAGCCCTGTTGAAGTCCTGTCCTCCGGGGTCGCGGGAGTGCTGTGGGCTTTCGGAGGAAAGCTCCACGGCGCTTTGCCACGGAAACCCCGCCAGGCCCGGAAGGGAGCAGCGGTACCGTGGACCGTTGACGCTCGGAGGGTAGCGGGGCGGAGGGACTGCATGGGCCCCTGAGGCGGGTTCTGGGCATCCACCTCGGCGTGCCTGGCACCTTAATTATGGCTTAAATTTAAATATTCATTTGAGTTATGCCAATTGTTCTTGAGGTGAGTATAATGAAAAAGGACCTGATTTCCATAGTGGATATTAAGGATGAACTTGAAGAGATAATAGATCTTGGCTTAGAGATGAAGAGAAGACAGAGAATGGTTGAAGTTTATGAGCCGTTGAAGGACAAGAGTATGGCTATGATTTTTGAGAAACCAAGTACTAGAACTAGGGTATCTTTTGAAGTTGCCATGACTCAACTTGGTGGACATGCTCTTTATCTTTCTCCTAGGGATATGCAACTTGGCCGTGGTGAGACAATAGCTGATACTGCAAGAGTACTATCAAGGTATGTGGATGCAATAGTTTATCGTGCATACAAGCATGAAAATGTTGTAGAACTTGCTGAAAATGCATCGGTACCTGTGATAAATGCTTTGGATGATTTAGAGCACCCATGTCAAATTGTTGCTGATCTCATGACTATAAAAGAGAAAAAGGGAGGATTTAGGGGTTTAAAGCTTGCCTATGTAGGTGATGGAAACAATGTTGCACATTCCCTTATGCTTGGAGCCGCTATTGTTGGTATGAATTTTTACATAGCTTGCCCAGAAGATTATGAGCCAAAGAAGGAAATTGTGGGAGAGGCAAGGAAGATAGCAAATGAGACCGGGGCAAAGGTTATAATCACCCATGACCCAGTGGAAGCCGTTAAAGATGCAGATATAGTTTACACAGATGTATGGGTAAGCATGGGTGATGAAGCAGAGAAAGATATTCGTCTCAAAGTTTTTAGGCCCTATCAGGTAAATGAAGAATTAGTTAGGCATGCAAAGAGTAACTACATTTTCATGCATTGCTTACCTGCTCACAGAGGATATGAAGTGACCGATGAGGTAATTGACTCTCGCAATAGTGTTGTGTTTGATGAAGCAGAAAACAGATTGCATGCGCAAAAGGCAATATTGGTTCGGCTTATAAAACCATAATCACTCCTTTCTTTTAAACATCTTTTCTAAATCTTCGTTTTTTATCTTTATCATTGTTGGTCTTCCATGGGGACATGTGAATGGATTCTCGCATCTCAATAGTTCCAATACAAGCTTTTCCATCTCAAATTGTGATAGTTTTTGATGCGCTTTGATTGCTCCTTTGCAGGATATGAGTTTTATTAGTTCATCTCTCTTCTCATCTATTGACTTTGGACCTATTTGAGGGATTTCCCTTATTGCATCCTCCGCATCCTTCTTGGTGAGTATGGGAGGTATGCCCCTTACCACAATTGAATTTGTGCCAAAATCTTCAATCATAAATCCATAATCTTTCAATTCATTTTTCTGCTCTAACAAGAATTGATACTCTTTATAATCTAAATTTAGCACAATGGGCTCTAAGAGCTCTTGAATATTCTTATTTTTCATATTTTTCAAAAATCTTTCATAGCGGATGCGCTCGTGGGCTGCATGCTGGTCCACGATTACCAAACCCTCCGGAGATTTGAGAATTATATAAGTATCATCCACTTGCCCCAAAATTTCCATGGGCATGGTTCTCATCGCAGGGATGAAATCCTCTATTTTTCTCATCTTGCTGGGCTCTTCAACATCAAAAACCATCTGCTTTCCTCTCTCAATTTTAATCTCCTCAACTCTCTCCTCTCTCGCCATTATTTTTGATGGGATATTTTCCTCTTTAGTTAAAGAATTCCATATCAAATTTGCAATCTCTTTCTTTACTCTTTTCTCATCTTTGAACTTGACAAATAGCTTGGCAGGATGCACATTTACATCAATCTCTTCCGGCTCAATTTGAATTTTCAGGATGGCAATTGGGTACGAATCCCTGAATAGAAGGGTGCCATATCCCTCCAAAATTGCATCCTCTATTGTTTTACTTTTCACATACCTCCCATTCACGAAAACCAATAGCTTGCTCTTATCCTTCCTAACTTGATATGGCTTCGCTATAAGGCCTTGGATTTTCATTTTATTTTCCTTTTTTATTTCAACCATCGCATCGGCAATCTCTTTGCCCCAGAGCTTTGCAATCCTCGCTTTTAGCTCTGAAGGAGGTAAATTAAAAACTTCCTTTCCATTATGAAAGAGCTTGAAATGTATGCGCTCGTATATTATCGCATATTTTTCCACAATTGAATATATTTGGAAAAACTCACTTCTCTCTCCCTTCAAGAATTTTCTTCTTGCAGGAGTGTTGTAAAATAAATCTTCTACGAGTACAGAAGTTCCCGCTGGAGCACCTATACTTGCAATACTCTTTATCTCTCCTCCCTCTTCATAAATTTTTGTTCCTACAAGGTCCTCTTTCCTCTTTGTTATTATTGTCAATTTTGAAACTGCCGCAATGCTTGGCAAAGCTTCACCTCTGAATCCCAAGGTACTTATTTTATTCAAATCCTCCTCGCTCTTTATCTTACTCGTTGCATGCCTCTTTAATGCAAGAACGGCATCCTCTTCGCTCATTCCGCAGCCATTATCCACAACTCTAATTCTCTTTACCCCTCCCCCATCTATGTATATTGCAATCTTGCTTGCCCCTGCATCTATGCTATTCTCCACAAGCTCTTTAACAACACTTGCAGGCCTCTCCACTACTTCTCCGGCAGCAATTTTCTCCACGATTTTCGGGGGCAGAACTCTTATTTCAGGCACAAAAATGGTATGAGGTAATTGAATAAAAATTATTCCTTTTTGGCAAAAATTTAAATCTTAAAATGTGGTATTTGCAGTATGAACGCTGAGGAGCTTGCTAAATATATTGACCATACAAATTTGAAGGCATATGTCTCTAGAGAAGAAATAAAAAAATTATGCGATGAGGCCAAGGAATACGGGTTCTATGCTGTATGCGTAAATCCATACAGGGTCAAGGATGCTAAAGAGTTCTTAGAGGGCACGGATATAAAAATCGCTTCCGTAGTTGGATTTCCTTTAGGAGCAACATTCACAGAGACAAAGGTTCAAGAGGCGATAATGGCCGTTCGCAACGGAGCGGATGAGATTGATATGGTTATGAACATAGGTGCTATGAAGGATGGGGATTATGAAGTTGTGGAAAAAGATATAAGAGAAGTTGTGGAAGCGGTACATCCTATGGGAGCAAAGGTAAAGGTGATAATTGAGACATGTTACCTAAGCGATGAGGAGAAAGTTAAGGCATGCGAGCTCGCCAAGAAAGCTGGTGCGGATTTTGTTAAAACATCTACAGGATTTGGCAGCGCAGGAGCGAAAGTTGAGGATGTTAAATTGATGCGCAGTGTGGTGGGCAATGATATGGGTGTAAAGGCCGCTGGCGGAATACACAATGCAAAGGAAGCCATAGCTATGATAGAAGCTGGGGCTACAAGGATAGGTGCAAGCAGAAGTGTACAGATAATTGAGACGCTAGAGAAATGAAAGGGAAAAAATTACTAGGGATAATTCTTCTCATTTTAGGCACTTCTCTTTTCATATTTGACTTTATTAGAATGGAGAGTATTTTGCTTTACATTTTAACTTTTATGGCTTTTATTTCTCCAATTTTATCTGGAAAGAAAGTTGCCTCTTATACCCATGATTCGACCCTTGCTAAGAAAAGAGGGATAAATGCAAGCCCTGCATCATTTATCTACCTTTGGCTATTTTTCTGGTTATTTTTCCTTCTCCTTTACACAATAGGAGGTATTATTTTCTCAGAAGCTATAAAATTCTTCTTCTCCGCTCTTTCTGCAGATTATCTTGGATTGCTCTATACTCTCATTCTTTTCTTTGGATCTTTCTATTTGTTTAAAGGGATTTACAGTTCAAAGAAAGAGTTTCTCACAATTTGGGGGAAGAGCTTGGAGAGGAGCAGAATGCTCGGTAAAAATGTAGTGGGAAGGGCGAAGAATAAAGTTAGGAACTTTGAGAAATATTTATAATGTTTTCCTCAATCACGCACCCATGGAAATTAATAGCATTGCTGATTTTCCCAAGGTTGAAGAGGAAATATTACGAAAATGGGAAGAGGGCAAGATATTTGAAAAGTTAAGGGCAAAGAATAAAGGAAATGAGAGATTTATTTTTCTTGAAGGTCCCCCCACGGCCAATGGCATGCCCCATATTGGACATGCTTTAACTCGCTCAGTTAAGGATGTAATTCTTCGCTATAAAGCCATGAATGGATAC
>WAKY01000033.1 GCA_015523135.1 Candidatus Aciduliprofundum sp. | reverse complement strand
TCAGAGATGTGGATATATGTCATGATGGGTACTGTGCACTTGAAAAAATAAGGAATGGAAATTATGATGTATATATAATTGACTATCATCTTCCTAATATATCGGGCACAGAGCTTGCTGAAGAGGCAAGTAAAAAAGGAGGCATAATAGCCATCATCACTGTGGATAAAGATTTTCATACTAAAAAATTCAAAGTTTTTTATAAGCCATTTAAGGTAAATGAGCTGTGCGATTATATTCTATCTTCGTGATTAGGATTGAGTATGAAAATGGGAAGCGTACAGGTACAAGGAAATTGCCAACAAAGATCTCACTGCAAGGTTGTATTATTCTAAAGAAGTAAAAACATTTACATTCTGGGAGATTCAAGTTCCTCAAGAGAGATACTCCGTTGGGCTATTGAGGTTAGGAGTGGTGAAAGTTCCGATAAGGATATATGCTTCGGAAGAAGAGGATGAGTTTATCAGTGGATGAAAAGTAAAGTATTATAAAGTCAATATCAAGCCAGCGGTTATATGAGGACGCAGATAATTTTCTGATTTCTCTTGAAGGGTGCTTTCTGCTTTTTTCTTTTTTGCAGGTATGCCATACGAGTCCAGTAGAGTTTTTACAATTTCTAAAATTTCTTCATCTTTTTTCTTTTTCCATCCTTTTTTACTAGCCACATTTTTCACTTCATTTCTAAATGTGGGAATGTTGGCAATTCCCCATTGAAGCATATCTCTGTAGCTCATAGCCAGATTTTTTATGGATTCATCCTTTGCTGGTGATGTGCCTATTTTTCTAAGGCGCTTTAGTAACTCTGAAATATATTTACTCTTTGTTGTTTTCTTGTATCCCTTTGGTCCTTCCATATAGGCAAGTGTTTTTCGGTACTCGTTCAATGCCAGCTCAGCAACTTTGTAATAGTTTTCCATATCATAGCTTTCTACCGGTTTATCTTCTTCCTTTACATTTGTTATGAAATAGTCAAGAGAGAGGTATATTCTCTTCCACTCGCCATTTACATACTCGTAAGTGTAGTATTGTGGACTCATGCCATCACTACAAACAAAGAACGCAACGATCTTGTTAGTCCTAGTCTCACCCACGCTTCTGATGCTAACAATGTCTTTTAACTGCTCATAAACTCTTGGATTCTTATCTGCAAACTCTTTTAGAACCCTGGATGCCGTAGTAGTTATGGATATTTCGTTCTTTTCAACCTCTTCTTCTACCTTGTCCAAGTTACCGCCGTATATGGCTTCTATCGCCGATGGATTGAATCTATCTTCTTCCGTTATGAGTTTTCCATCTTCCCCAAGAGTGGTCATAAATTCATCAGCTCTTCTTTTGACTTTCTCAATTAAATTCAAGTTCTTCTCTAAATCTGTCTCTGGCAAGAAGTTTATCACATGCACGACCTCATGCTCACTTCCTATACGATCAATTCTCCCAATCCTCTGGATTATCTTGTAAGGAGTCCAGTGGATATCATAGTTCACAACATAATTTGCATCTTGGAGATTCATACCTTCGCTCATCACATCGGTGGTTATAAGAACATCAATTTCCGAATCTGTAGAGGCCATAACTTCTATTGCTTTAGAAGATGTCTTTGACATGGATTTAGGAGAGAACCTCGCAGCTATAAGCTCCACATTTGAAGAGGATGCAGAGGCAAATCCAAGTTTTCCTTCCCATAGCTCTGGATGTTGAACTTTTCCGTCCTCAACTATCTTTAAAAGACCGTTGTAAACCCATTTTACAGTATCTTCAAACTCGCTAAAAACTAGCACCTTTCTTTTATCTGAGGACGAGAGTATGTCATCAATTTTAATTGCAAGCTCTCTAAGCTTTGCATCTCTCCAGGGATCTTCTATCACATCTTTGTGGACTCTCTCAACCACCCTAACCATTGCATTTAGTTTATTCAAATCATACTCCAAGGCACTTTTTAGCTCTGCAACCTTAAAGCTCTTGAGCTTGTAGGTCCTCAATGGAGAACGCTCAATATCTCCATATTCCTGTTCCATATCTTTAATAATCTTATCTATCTCATCATCCGTCAATGGTCTTGGGTCATCATCATTTACATACAATACATCTTCAAATTCCTCGCCTATTGGAAGGTATCCCTTCTCTAAGAACTTCAAGAAAGTTTCTGTAATGGCTGCACTCTTCTTTATTGATAAATAAAATGCATGCACGGAACTTTCTAATCTCTTTAAATAATGAGTTTTCATTAAACCCCTTAAGTTTCTACCAGCATGCTTGAGATCCTTGTAAGGATATGTATCCTTCAAATTCTCCTTTACAAAGTCGTAGAGATCATAACGGGCATATAAGAGAGTCCTAATGCCTGCAAGCATTACATCGTAAATATTTCTATAGCTTTCAGGAGCCTTACCCTCGTAATAATGTCCATCTTCGTCTAAAATTATGCCCTTAATATCTTCTATGGATGCATGTTTTATAGAATAAACTGAAGAGATGTTGTAGCTCATCGTCTTTAGCTCCCTCTTTGGAAAGCATTCTTTTTTACCTCCTTTTTCTATGCAATTTTCGTTTGGATTTTTTCCATAAAGAGATACTATATCCCTGCGTGTTCTGCGAACCATTATCTCCCTCAAAACATAGGAGGGATCCAATTTTCCACTTTCAACCTCTTTTATTACATCGGTCCATTTTGAAGGCGATATTGGAAGTTTATGTTGCTCTCCAGGCATGAAGAGCTGTATTTGATATACTATGTCCTTAAACTCCTTTCTGTATGGTGTGGCAGTTAATAGTATGACCTTCCTATCTCCTATAACCCTCTGAAGATTCGCGTATGAATTGGAATTTGGATTTGAGAATTTGTGCGCTTCATCAACGAGTATAACATCCACATCTGCCAGCTCTCTCTGAATCTCTATTACATGGTGGGAGGGTGTGCCATCCTCATTGGGACCTCTCAAAAGTTTACCTGTAGAAAACACTATCCCATTTAGGTGAAACATCCTGAGATAACTTTCCCACATAGTAACGAGCTTTGGCGGTGCAAATATTGCAACTCTGGGCCTGTATCCAACTCCTTCAAACATAGATACTATAGAGAAATGCTGGAGTAGAGCCAATCCTATGAAACTTTTACCCAAGCCAACCACATCGCTTATTAGAACTCCTCCATATCTATTTATAATATCCACAGCTCTAACAACTGCATCCCTTTGAAACTCGTAAAGTTGCTCCATTAAATTGGGTGCTATAAACTTTCCCTCAGCCTCAATTGGGCCATATAGCTCCATCAATCCTCGCATCAGAACCCAGTATGGTGGAGGGAAATTTCCTGGAGTTTGGGCAGCCCAGCTATTGGATATTATGTTAAGCAACTGTGGATTGAAATCCTCAGAGGATTTCCAAATCTTCTCAA
Organism: Candidatus Aciduliprofundum sp.; assembly: GCA_015523135.1. Lineage (GTDB taxonomy): Archaea > Thermoplasmatota > Thermoplasmata > Thermoplasmatales > Aciduliprofundaceae > Aciduliprofundum. The sequence continues at coordinate 6,429 of WAKY01000033.1, read as the reverse complement.
ACCATTCTTCCAGATTAGTTAGATGCGCAGAGGTTATTATTGCATTCAATTCTGTGTTTGCATGCAGTCCTGCAAAAGAGAAGTTGGAAGAGCCCACTGAGCCTATAGGAACAACAGAGCCAGATTTAGTCTTGAAAATATATGTTTTGGCGTGCATGAAATCCGAAGTATAAACCCGAATCTCCAAGCTTCCATTCTCTATCCACTTCTTTAACTTGTCTATAAACTTGTAATTTTCCTGAGTTTGATCCATTACGCCTATGGTCTTCGAATATGTGTTTATTTCTTCCTTAACACCAGTAGAGGAGAAAAATCGCCTTTTAAACTCTTCTTTAAGGTCCTCTAAAGAGTGATAGGCTATTCCCAAAGCTTCATAAGTCTCTCTATTGGTAACACTGCCCATAACTATCCTCATCTTGCCCCCATCGTTAAAGAACTTCTCCATCTCTTTCTCTATTGCTTTTAGACCGCTTAAAAATAAAAATCCAACGGTGATATCTATCTCTTCATAATTTCCAGAGCTCATGGCCTCTTTTAAAACGCTCAATAGCTGGACATGCTCGTTGTCTATCAATCCGTAAGAGTTGAATTTTTGAATTGCGCTATCTGGCATTTTAACATCCTCCCTCAAATAGGTTCCATCTGGATAAGGCTATCTTTGCAAGTTCTTCTGATCTTTTTTCTATCTCTTCAAAGGTCCATTTTTCATATTTAGTCAAATCTTTAGTTATGCCTATCTCAGATCTCTCATAATCTTTTTTCTTATCCTCAAAAATCCTGTTTGACATAGAAATATTCCAAGCTCCCTTTATTATTGTTAGATTTCCTATTCTGTTTATATATTCTTTATGTTTTTCCTTGAGTTTTTGGGTATCAAATATTCCAGTATAATTTTTTAAATATTCTATCCACTTTTTATTTAGTGTTTTGGGCATAATATGCTCGGTGTGTATATCACTTAAATTAAGAGAGGTTTCTCCCGTAGGGTTATTTAACTGCCACAGTATATATTTGGTTCTTGTGCTTCCTGCTGTAAATTTCCTAGTTCTAAAGCGTTCTAAAAAGTCTTTTGTTGGAGATGGCAAATAGCTTTTTATCTCAATCTTATATTTATCCTTAATAAGATCTACTATCTCTTCACCACTTTTATTTTCATTGACCATATCAATAACCTTTAAGGATAGCTCATTGTATATTGTATCAAGTTTATTAGTGGATAATCCTGTTATGCCCCACCATATATGGAACTTCTCTATTAAATCTATAATTTTTAATATATGCTCATCTTTTAATACTCCTTGATAATACAAATCAAAAAGACGCATTAAAAGAGTGTAACTAGTGACGACCTCAACCATCTGTAAACGTTTGAGTGCATTATTAATGTTGATATTCTCACATTCGGCATTAGCTATTTTTCGGTAGATTACAGAGAACTTTCGTAAGGAATCTATAAACCCCATAATATCATCTAAACTGGATTTTTCAAACAGCTTAACTGTAAAGTCATATAACCTAGATTCAGAAATTTTTCCTGAATAAGTGGAAAGCATATATCTTCTTATGAATTTAACGGGTTCTAAATCTCTAACATTTTCAAACATATCATTCCACTTTTCTACAGCCTCATCTATTTTATCATTATTTTTTTCTGAGATCTTCATAAGAAGATAATTTTTTATTAGATCAGCAGCAGAAAGCTCTAATCCTCTATCGTTAAGAGTCTCAAATAATTTAAAAGCTACAAGATGATTTTTAACCTCTATGTGAACTACGCTTATTTTTTTAAGGATTTTATCCATAAGCTTCATAGGATCTTTATCTTTTGAAGAATTCTTTAGAAATTCATACGCTTTAAACACTAGGTTATCTCGATCGGAGATCAAATTTACGTTACCTTTTAATATCTTCTGGAAGATGCCATCATCTAGTTTGTTTAATTTTACTCTAGGATGCAGGTTCCCATCCCAGTCTTCATAAAATAGCAGCTTATTTTTAATCTTTTCAGCTTTATCTTCCATACCTTCATCTTTGAAGAAATCACGTATTGCTGCTAACCATATCAAAAGAGTTGCCATTCTCTGTTGACCATCTACAATTTCATAGATATCAACTTTCGGATTTTGTGCCTTAGGAATAACTACTATAGCACCTAGAAAATGTTGATTATCTTCGCTTATGGATTCAACATCTCTTAACAAATCTTCTAACTGATCTTGCTCCCAAGCATAGGTTCTCTGGTAGTCAGGCACAATATAAATTTTGTTTCCACTAAAAAGATTTTCTACTGTCATTTCTATCGCATCTATTGGCTTACTTGTAATAGTAACCATTTTCCATCACCTCCCGAACGTCCGCGCCTTCACCAATCTCTCTTTCACTAATTCCACCACAGCGCGGTAAACCTCCAGCTGCTCCTCCTCGGTCAGCCCCAGCGCCTCGAAGATGATCCGGTCCAATTCCCTCCGGTCGGGCATCACGCCATCCAGCGACACATCCTCGGGATTGATGTTGCTCAGGTCCCGGTTGGGCCTCGGAAGCCCGAGCTCTTCGAAGATGGATTTAATCTCATAATTCTTTAACCTTTCAAATACATTCTCTAATTGTTCTGTGTGGTTATTTAATGCACTAAACTTAAAAATAATGAGCTTTTGGATATCAACACCTTCAGTTTTTAGTGCACCTTCTCCAAGATTTGCCCGTCCAATAAGTTCTCGAACAAGTGCTTGATAGGTTGCAAATAAAGAAGCAAAAAGAGTCAACGATGAACCTTTTTCATTAGTTGTTATCTCAAATAGATTATGATCAACTACAATATTTTTACTTTGCAATATTCCAACAATAAGTCTATCATTGTGTATCATTGGCCAGAGCACATCGGGAGTATTGTGTGGAACTAATCCATACCATGGCCTCCTACCCCTAAGGGTGGTACGCTGAGGATATCCTTTCTGCTCTCCCCATTGAATATAATTAAGAGCATGAAGTTTTCGAGAACTTCTTAATGAATCTTTAGATTCGTCACAGATAAATGCCATCCTTTTTAGGTTTCGCTCGAAAATTAATGGTTTTTTAATTTCACGAGGGCTTATTATTACAGGCTTCAAAAACTCCTCCTCTATGTATCCAATCCACCCCGCGCCGTTCTTCACGGCGATGAGGCCCTCATCCGGGCCGTGCACTCTCCCGCAAATCTCGCACTTGGGCCAGGCATCAGGGTTCTTTATCGGCTCCAAGTAGAAGAACTCGTTGGCGCCGGTTGTGAATCCTCTTTTAACATCCGCAATCTCCCCCAGTCGCACTAACTTGTCCCCGCCCTTGCGCAGAATCGTGTAGAATATCTCCGGGGCGCGGATAAGTATGCCTCCCCACTTAGCACCTGCGTAATTCGTGAAGGAATATTTCTCCTCCTCACCCATCTCGGCCCTCTGCACCCGGGCCCAGCCGAGCTTCGCCAAGTTCACCTCGTCCAAGATTCTGTACCTCCCCGTGTCCGTCTCCACCGAAATAACTTCTGCGTCAAATACCTTAACACTCTCCCCATCATCAATTGTAACTATCTCCCTGAAATCCTCGTACAGCAACGTGCCTATCTTCTTCTTCAGCTTTACGAACTTTACCCTCGCATCTGGGCTGAGGAGGATATCTCCCTTCTTCTCCATCACCGTGATTACTGTGTTCACATCTGCCTCCTTGAAGCTGCGGTGCGGATAGTCAAACACGTAGCGCAGGTGCGTATATTTCAAAAAAGCCTCTTGCATCCATTCTCCATAGCCCACGTCCAGCCATGAATTTGAAGTGATGAACACCAGTGTGCCTCCATGTTTTAGTAGCTTCAAACCGCGCATAAAGAAATAGGTGTAAATATCGGACCTCTTGTTTATGCTCGTATCTACAATTTTCTTGGTATTTTCAATTATGGCCTTCTTGTAAGCATCTTTCAGTTTAGAGACATTAATATCCAAGAGCTCCAGCTCATCTGGATCGAAGAACTCGGGATATATGCTCTCTTGCCTAACATACGGCGGGTTTGCAATGACCACATCAAATCCGCTCACATCTGCAAAGTCAAAGTCCCAGAAGAACGGGATTTGAATGCTCTTGCCCGAATTGAAAGCATCTATTAACCTTTCTATCTCTTCCGATTCAGCAGTTGCGGAATTTTGAAGAGTTCTCTGCAGCCCTGTAGAACTCACAGCCTCCACAAACAATCTTATTCTCTCTTTTTCAAATTCAACAACGCTAATTTCACCATTGAACACTTTGCGTTTAAGCTCTATTATTTTCTCTTTCTGCCTCCGCATAGCATTTACCATATCTCTGGAGATTTTCAAATGCAGTGGAACTCCGGCTATTTTCACACCACCCAGCGTGAAATTGTCAACAGTTATTCCTTCAGATACAAGAGAATCACCCACTCTCAGATTTGGTGTTAAGTTGGGCAACAAAGGTTCATAGTTAGGCATATTTTCCTCATCTTCAATCAGTGCTAGCCACAATCTCAGCTCAGCAACGCGCACTGCCCATTCTTTTACATCCACGCCGTGTAGATTCTCCCTTATTATCTTCTTCTTCCTTTCAAAATCCACCCTAACTCCAGCCTTCTCGTATATTTCCTTTATAACATTGAACATCCCAACTAGAAAAGCCCCAGAGCCACTGGCAGGATCCACAATCTTTATTTTATCTAGTTCATCAATAACTTCTCTGGGCACAATTACATTCTCTTCAGAAAATAGAAGTTTTAGTAATACATCTCTATCTGCAACCTTTGAAAGATGATTATATAATGCCATTCTACACATAAAATCCACTTCTTCCTTTGGTGTGTAGAATATTCCAGCAGAACCTCTCTCTTCCTCTGCAATTAAAGATTCATAAAGATACCCTAACATAGCCGGATCAACGGCAACTTCAACTTCAAATGGGGATTCTTCCGATATTGTAAAATTGTACTTATGGAGAAGCTCCATAACCTCCTTAATAACCTCTTTACCATTCTCTCCAGTAAAGCTTTTAATGATATCATCCAAATCAACCCCAAATTCGTAAAGATGATTGAACAATCCACCGTTGTAATAGTGTATGCTGAGATATGCCTCTTTGACTTCGTCGGGTAAATTTAAGGATTTTACAAATTCTACTTTCTCGGAATGGGGTCTGTTCAATACATCCAAAAACAGGGGTCTGAGAAACTCACCATAGAAATCTTCAAAGTCATTATTTTCATAAACCTCATAGAGCCATTGAAGAAAATTCTTTCTCCCTCCAATCCATCCTTTCTTTTGGAGAAACATGATAAACATCAATCTGTTTAGCAAAGTATGAGCAAAGCTCTTGGATGCCCTGTAGATGAATAATTGTGGGGATATCCCTGTGGGAGTGCTGCTTTCTAACTGGCTATTGTACATTCTCTCTATATATTCACGCAGGTGCTTGATAACACATTTGTATTCTTCAAAAAACTCTTCGGTAACAGGCTCAACGCTGAAAGCATTCTCTACCATTTCAGCAACTTTGCTTCTTGTGATGTTTGCATTCTCCAGCTTTAATTTTGCCAAATTCTCAGCGGTAGTCCTGTGGGCCTCTCCTGGACCTACCTTAAATATTCTCAGCTGGAGCCTTCCAAACAGTGTTGCATAGCTCACTATTTCCCATATACCTCTGTACTCATCTTCTAGGATAAGTATAAAGGAGGCTTCTTCCTCATATGAGAATTCATTTACTATCTTTTTCACGATCTTCCTCCTACTTGTCTTGGTTATTTTTGGAGATTTACCGTATAAAACATAGAAGGGCTCCCCAATATCTGGATTAGTTTTGGCTATCGTTACAAGGTCTCCATCTAGTTCATCTTCCAACTCTGGAAGGTATAAAGGATGCGATTCAGAGTACTCAAATCCCAAGATCTTGCAGAATATCTCTCTAAAAGAATTTTCGGCATTTTCAGAATTGAGATTTTGAAGTATATTCTTTATTTCTCCTGCAATAGAACTATCAGGCATGTTGGAATTAAATGAACCATGAAATTTAAAGTTTTACACGAAGAAAAAATACCTAATGTAAAGCGTTTAATATCTCACATACCAACTCTTCTTCTTTCCCTCAGGAAATCTTATACTAATTGAAAAATTGAGAAAATCAATCTTCGAGAGTTTTTTTCAAAAATTTTCAATTTTTTTTAACATAACTTCTCATGAAAAAGCGTGAAAAATTCACGCAACTTGATGGGTATCGTTGGGCATTCCCGGACCCATACCCCTGATTGCTCTTTCCTCCCCTTATCCATGAAAATTCATGCCATTTTACCCCTTTTAACCCCCCATATAGCCCTAAAATCCACCCTTTTTGCTATTATAACCCCTTAAAATTGGTGGCCATATACCCCCCCATATTGCCCCGATATGATGGCATATAACCCCTATTTTT
>WAKY01000032.1 GCA_015523135.1 Candidatus Aciduliprofundum sp. | reverse complement strand
CAAATCTATGGACGAATGTAAGCAAGAATGTGGTTACATTTGCACCAACTGTAAATCAACTTTTAATATATTTGGCAACGGGGCAAGCAGATGCCGCAATTATCTGGGAAGACCTAACAACTTGGTCCCAAGCCAAAGGGAAAATACAGATCGTTCAGATACCTCCTGATCAAAATATAATCAAAACCATACCAACAGCAGTGACTAACCATGCAAAGGATGACGGAAACTATCAAATAGCTGTGGAATTTAACAATTACATATACGATCACAAGGAAATTTGGGAAAGATGGGGGTTTAAGCCTTGACAGGGAAGTTAAATTTTAGGGAATTTTGCATAATTCTTGCAATTCTTTTTACAGTAATTTTATTTGTTGCCATATCATTTTTATTTTTTGTTCCAAGTCCTGAAGTGATATGGACATCCATGACATCCCCGGAGATGATATTCTCTCTTAAACTGTCAGTGATAACTGCAACTATATCCACCATTATTGTCATGCTTGTGGGCATACCTATTGGTTATTCTTTATCCAGATTCTCATTTTTTGGAAAGAGCATTGTTAAATCAATAATTGACCTTCCAATGGCATTTCCTGAATTGGTGCTGGGGCTTGCCCTGCTGCTATTTTTTGGGAATGTGTGGGTATCAAAGCCTCTGGAGATATTAGGAGTACAGATTGTATTTACAAAATTAGGTATTGTGGTGGCACAGATATTCACCGCGCTACCATTTGCCATTCGCATAATATACTCTGCGTTTGAAGGGGTAAATAAGAGGTATGAACTGGTATCAAGGAGCCTTGGTTACGGGGAGTTTGAAACATTTACAAAAGTTACCTTACCTCTTGCAAAAAAGGGATTGTTTGCCTCCACGATAATAACCTTTGCTCGGTGCATGGGAGCGTTCGGGGCAGTATTAATTCTTGCAGGGGGCGCATATATGAATACTGAAACATTACCGATTACCCTGTACCTAAATATGTCATATGGGAACTTAGGAATGGCAATAACAAGCGGCATAGTCCTGATAATTGTGTCTTTCGTGGCGATCGTGGTATTTGAAAAACTGGAGGGTTTGAATGCTGTTAAAAGTTGAAAATTTAAGCATAGAACTCGGAGAATTCAAATTGGAAAAAGCATCTTTTGAAGTGGATAAAGGAGATTATCTTATTATTATAGGTCCTACGGGGAGTGGGAAGACAATAATTCTTGAAACAATTGCAGGATTCTATCAGCCTAAACAGGGAAGGATATACATGAATGGAAAAGATATCACCGGTCTTCCTCCTGAAAAAAGGGGAATAAGCATGGTGTACCAGGACTATGTTTTGTTTCCGCACATGAGTGTGTATGAGAACATTGCTTTTGGGTTAAGAAAGAAAATTAATGACGAAGGCATGATAAAAAGAGAAATTGAGCGCATAGCAAAAGTACTTAAGATACCACACCTGCTTAACAGAAGCCCGACCACGCTCAGCGGGTGAGAGCAGCAGAGAGTCGCAATTGCAAGAGCCCTTGTGGTGAAGCCTGAGATTCTTCTGATGGATGAACCCTTTTCTTCTCTCGATGTTAAAACAAGGGAGAATGAGAAAGTTAGTTAAGAATGCAATGGAAGAGTATAATACTACGGTTATCCAAGTAACTCATGATTTTGAAGATGTTTTTACTCTGGCAAATAGGATAATAATTATGAAAGAGGGAAAGATACTCCAGATGGGGGCTCCTGAAGAAATTTTTTCTAAGCCGGCCAATGAGTTTATTGCAAATTTTGTATCTACAAATTTACTGAGATGTAAAGCAATCAAAAATGAATATAATGTGGGTGTTGTGAATTGCAATGGAGTAATTCTGTATTCTGCAGATGAGGTAAAGGTAAATGAGGAGGTGACTGTTTCAATAAGGCCTGAAGACATAATTATTTCAGATAACATGGTGAAAACTTCTGCAAAAAATGTGCTGAGAGCTAAGGTTATAGAGATGGAAAAGCGGGGAAACCTTGTGTGGGTAACCATCGATGCGGGGATAAGGTTGAGGGTGATAATTACGCCAAACTCTGCAGAAGTGCTCGGGATCCAAGAAAATAAAGATGTATATACAATATTCAAAGCCGCATCGGTGAAGGTGATTGAATGAGTTTGGATATAACGAATCTATTTAGATTGTATTTCACAGAAGATTGTCCCTACTCTGATATAACAACAGACCTACTTGACATACATGGATATGGGAAAATGGATATAAAAACGAGAGAGCCTGGTGTTGCAGCCTGCACGGGACATTTGGCAAGGTTCTTAACTTCGGAAGGAATAATAACTGAGTTTTTTATTGAAAATGGGATAGAATTTGAAAAAGGGGATGTAATATTTTCTGCACGTGGTGAACTTAAAGATCTTTTCAGAGTGTGGAGAGTTTCACAAACATTTCTCTCCATAACTTCTGGAATCGCTACAAAAACCAAAGTATTGGTACAAAGAGCAAAAAGGGTGAATTCCGAGATTATGATTGCCACTACTCGAAAAACACATCCGGGGTTCAGATATTTTGAGCAGTGTGCTGTCATAGCGGGGGGCGGGTATATTCACAGAAATTCGTTGAGTGATTCGGTGCTGATAACTCAAAATCACTTAAATATTAAGGGAGATATTGGACAAATAAAGATTCTCAAAAAAGTTGAAATTGAGCCTCGCAGTAAAGAAGAAGCAATAAAATACGCTAAAATTGGAGATATTCTTTTATTGGATCATTTTACCATTGATGAAATTAAAGCCCTTATACCAAATCTTAAAAAAACAAATCCAAATATCAAAATTGCAGTTGGGGGAGACCTAAACGAAGGAAACATCGAAGATTATGCGCCTTTGGTTGATGTAATTATAACAAGCGCACCTTATTATGCCAAACCCATTAACCTAACGACGGAAATAAATAGGGGGAAGGGATATGGATGGTAGAAATAAATGGTGATAAAGATGGTAAAAATAGGGATCATAATCTGCGACCGTTATCGCGACTGTGCCGGAGGAAAATGTTTTAGAGCCTTAAGAGAAAGAAAAGGTGCTTTCAGCATATATAAAAATGAAGAGGTTGAAGTTGTTGGATACACCACATGCGGTGGTTGTCCCGGAGGGAACATAGAATACGCACCCGCTGAGATGAAAAAGAATGGTGCTGAGATTATTCATCTTGCAACCGGTTTTCTGGTTGGTTACCCGCCATGCCCATGGATTGACTATTTCAAGAAATTTATTGAAGAGAGGTATGGCCTCAGGGTTGTTCTTGGAACTCATCCCATTCCTCAAAAATACTATATTACTCACAATACCATAGGAACATGGAAATCGGAAGAGTGGAAAGAGCGCTTAAAGTATGTTATTTGTGATGAAGAAACACGCAGAGAGTATGATTAAGGTGAGTGAAATGTTAAAAGTGGGATTAATAGTGAATCCAATAGCTGGAATGGGCGGAAGCGTGGGGTTGAAAGGCACGGATGGGGAAGCATACAAAAAAGCACTGGAATTGGGGGCAAGACCAGTAACTCCACAGAGAATTGAAGATACGCTCTCGCTTATAAAAAGAAAAGATTTATTATTTTTAGT
>WAKY01000031.1 GCA_015523135.1 Candidatus Aciduliprofundum sp. | reverse complement strand
ATTTCATTTAATACCTCTACTATCTTTGCGGCGGCCCTTGCATCTGGATAGTTGGGATGAGCCTCTGCAAGAAGGGCTATTACATCGGTATCCCTTTTTCTTCCTTCTGTTAAAAGCACACCTGTAACCCCCGTTATTACCCCTTCCCCAAACTCCAAAACTCCCTTTGGGATTTTCTTTTTAGCATACTCTGTACTTGTAACTGCATAAACGTTTACATCTTCCCTTTCTTCTTGAATTATGCCCTCTGGAGTTATCACTGTGGATATTTTCTGCTCATTGGCCCAGTCCAACATAAGAGTACCTATTGATTTGAGCAAAGAGGTGGGTATCTGAAACTCAGAGACAAATACTGAGATTTTTAGATTATCATTTACCTTTCCTCCATAAATCCTAACAGGGCTCAAAGGAATACCATCCCTCACCAGTGCTACTGATGGAAAATATGGGCTATCAACAATTGCTATTTGCTCTAAGTTCAAAGATTCAATTATGTAGTTTGCAACTATTGAGCTCACGAGCCCCACGGAAGGAAAACCATCTATAACAATTCCATCACGAAGATCAATCTTTTTTAGTTCGTAAATTTCCAAATCCATAATAGAGTATATGGTTTTAGGAGTAAAAATTTTTCCTAATCGCAACATTAACATACTGTCAAGGCATAGGGTTATTACATGAAGTACATTGTTGTCACAGGTGGAGTGATTTCAGGTCTTGGCAAAGGTATAACAACCAGCTCTTTGGGAAAAATTCTGCAGGTTCGTGGTTTGAAAGTAACGGCAATAAAAATTGATCCCTATCTTAATTACGATGCAGGTACTATGAATCCTTATCAGCATGGTGAGGTTTTTGTGCTTGATGATGGAGGCGAAGTAGACCTTGATTTGGGCAATTACGAGAGATTTTTAGACGAAAATTTGACATTTGATCATAATATCACTACAGGCAAGGTTTATAGAACGGTTATAGAGAGGGAAAGGAAGGGAGAGTACTTAGGCAAGACTGTACAAATCATTCCCCACATAACCGAGGAGATAAAGAGGAGAATAAAAAAAGTTGCAATAGAGAGCAATGCAGATGTTATATTAATTGAAGTTGGAGGTACGGTGGGGGATATAGAGAGCATGCCATTCTTGGAAGCTATGAGGCAACTTCGTATGGAAGAGGGGGAAAGAAATGTTTTCTTTGTGCATACAACCCTTGTGCCAACCGTTGAAGTTGTTGGAGAGCAAAAGACAAAGCCCACACAGCATAGTGTTAAAGAGCTTCGCTCTCTCGGTATCCAGCCAGACATGATTGTTGGACGCTCTAAAGAGCCCTTGAGAGAGGAGACAAAGAGAAAAATCTCTCTTTTCTGTGATGTGCCATACGAGGCGGTTATTAGTGCACCTGATGCAAAATCCATATATGAGGTACCATTAATTTTTGAAGATCAAGGTGTAGGAGAGTATATTCTTGGTAAGATGCAGATAAGGGGCGAAGCTCCAAGATGGAGAGAATGGAAAAAGTATCTTTCTAAATTATATAATCCTAAAGACGAGGTAGTTATAGGAATTGTGGGGAAATATGTTCATCTCAAAGATTCTTATATAAGTCATAGGGAGGCATTTACCCATGTATCATCTGCCCTTCAAATAAGGGTAAATCTGAAGTGGATTGATAGTGAAGATTTAGAGGATGAGGGATTGAAACTTCTTGATGGAGTGGATGGTATTTTGATTCCAGGAGGTTTTGGTCCAAGAGGTACTGAAGGTAAAATAATGGCTGCAAGGTATGCTAGAGAAAACAATATTCCATTCTTGGGCGTGTGCTTTGGATTTCAGCTTGCTGTAGTTGAATTTGCTCGCCATGTTTTGGGTTATGGGGATGCCAATAGCACGGAGCTGCATCCCAGCACTGATGCACCCGTCATAGATCTCCTTCCAGAGCAAAGAAGTGTAAAAAATCTTGGAGGTACTATGCGTTTAGGAGCCCAGAAAATAATTATTGAAAAGGGTAGTATGGCGCATAAAATATATGGAAAACTGCAAATTTTTGAGAGACACAGGCATAGGTATGAGGTTAATCCAAAATATATAGAGGAGTTTGAGAAGAATGGATTGCACTTTTCAGGTAAGGATGAGAGTGGCACAAGAATGGAAATATTTGAATTGAAAGACCATCTATTTTATATGGGCTCTCAGTTTCATCCAGAATTTAAATCGAGGCCATTAAAGCCATCTCCCTTGCATCTTGCATTAGTCAGGGCAGCATTGAAGTACAAGGAAAGTCATAAATAAAGGGAATAAACATCCATTAATTTTTTATACGAATTTTCCCAAGTGTATCTCTCTATGGAATCCCTTGCATTCTTCTTTAATTTCTCATACAAATTTTCATCATTTATGAGCATCTCTAGTTTCTCCTTTAAATCATTTACATCTCTGGGCTCAGCTAGCAATCCATTGTACCCATCTCTTACTATTTCCGGTATTGCCGTTATTCTGAATGATACAACAGGTTTTCCCGCAGCTAATGCCTCTGCTATGCTCATACCAAACCCCTCCGATATGCTCGGAAGACAAAAGATGTCAAAGGAATCATAGTAAAGGGGCACTTCTTCATCTCTTATTTTTCCCGCAAAAATGACTCTATCTTCCATTCCATGTTTTTTCACTAAATTTTTTAGCATGTCTTCTATCCCCAAAATCCCAGATGTTTTTGGATTTGGATTTGGACCTACAAGCACTATATATACATCCTTCAGCTCTTTTGCAGCTTCAATGAGATATTGGGGACCTTTTCCCGTGCTTAATCTCCCAACGAATCCTATAATTTTTTTATCCTTCGGAATTTTGTATTTCTTTCTTAAATAATTTCCATCGCTCTTTCCGAATTTCTCAATATCCACACCGGGATGCACCACATGTATCCTTTCCTCTGGCAAGCCCAATTCCACTAGCCTGCTCTTTGTGTATTTGCTAGGGGTGATGTATGCAGTGTAAGGTAATTTGATTAT
>WAKY01000030.1 GCA_015523135.1 Candidatus Aciduliprofundum sp. | reverse complement strand
TAGTTAATGTGGCAATACCACTCATCCTTCCGAGAATATTTAACAAGGTTCTCTCCACACTCAGAATCTTGGCTGCATTTCCTTTAATTTCCATAACTACCTTTCCACTCTCAACTTTCTCCCCATCCTTTGCAAATTTCTTAACTCTCAATCCAAAATTTTTTAATTTATCTTCTAAATAATCAATTCCAGCAAGAATGCAATCTTCCTTTGCAATTACATTGGCAATAGCATTTAAATCCTTGGGAATTATTAGCTCGGATGTTAAATCACCGAATATCATATCCTCTTGGTACAACTTTTCAAACATTTCAAGATACCTCCAGCATTCTCTCTATGGCCTTCCTTGCCCTATTTGCTATATCTTCTGGCACTTTGACCTCATATTTCAAATCTCTTAAACTCTCATAAATTTTTTGCAAGTTTATCTGCTTCATTCCAAGGCATATGGCGTAGGGCCAAGCGGGAATAAATTCTCTATCTGGATACTCCATTTTCAAGCGCTCCACCATATCTCTCTCTGTAGCCACTATGAATTTCTTTGCATCACTCTTTGCCACATACTTAACCATACCGCCTGTGCTCGCAATAACATCCGCCTTGACTTGCAACTCTGGGGGACATTCTGGATGAACCATCAAAACTCCATCGTGGGGGACATTTTCAACATTCAGATTTGTATGGACATAACAATGGCCATTAGGTGGCATGGGAATTATCTTTTTATTGGTTCTCTCTGCAACATAGTGGGCAAGATTGGAGTCAGGGCCAAATAGAATCGTATCCTCTTTGAGAGAATTAACAACTTTAACAGCATTGGCAGAGGTGCAGGTAATATCCGCAAGAGCTTTGCAATCTGCTGTGGAATTAACATAAAGCACAACCGCCGCCTCTGGATACTTCTCCTTGTATTCCTTTATTATTTCAGGGGTTAGAAACCTAGCCATCTCACAAGATGCAATCCTGCTAGGGATGAGAACGAGTTTATCTGGATTCAATATGGCAGCTGTCTCTGCCATAAAATCCACACCTGCAAATACTATAACATCTGCATCCACTTGTGTAGCTTTTCTTGCGAGTTCAAGGGAATCTCCAACAAAATCTGCAATCCTCTGAACCTCTCCAATTTGATAGTTATGAGCCATTATTATAGCATTTCTCTCCTTTTTTAGCTTCATTATCTCTTCCTTCAAATTCATATCTCACACCCCCATCCTTATCACATCATTTAGAGAGCTTATTAGGTAAATGGGAGATAATACTGCAAGATAGCTGGTCTTTGGATTTTGAGGAGATGGCCTGTTCTTGACTCTAATCTCCGCCTCTCCAAAATCCCCTTCAACTAAAATTTCATGCATATTCTCTTTCATATTTGGATCCGAATAAACTTCAACATCTATATCCATTCCCGCTACTATGGAAAGGAGAACTGAAACATTTACACTCTTTGGAAATTTCTTTATTGCCTCGCTGGCCTTTCCCTTAAACACCAAAGTCTTTTCTTTCACATCATATCCAAGGGTTTTTGAGTTCTTGGTGCTGCGGAGAGTTACCTTTTTCAATCCCGCAACTTTTGCGGATTTTATCAAATCTATGCCACCAATGGCTCCTGAGGGTAAATAAATGTGCACTCCATTTTTCCTCGCTAATGCAAATATTTTCTCCCTGAATTTAACATCTGCTAAGCCGCCAACACTCATTATCAGCATATCTTTTCCCTTTTCAACAATTTTGGGAGCATAGTCAATCACTGCTTGCGGGGATGCTGCTTCTACTATAAAATCACACTCGTCTATTAACTCATCCACATTGTTGCAAAAGTTAGCATCTATATCCTCACATTTAGACATTACAACATCGTATACTGCTTGAACTTGAAAGTTTTTAGCAATATTATGCGCAATGTTTCCACATCCAATTATACCTATTTTCATGAGCATCACCTTGAACATATGTTCAAGGGGTTATTACAAACTTCAATTTTAATCTTGCGAGAGAATTTTCAAAAAGTTTAAATTCAATAAGTTTCTTCTTCAATTGCATGCAGGAGAAAATACTTAGAATTTTAATAAATGCCGGAAAAAATGGCATATTACAAGAAGAATTTACAAAAAAGTATGGTATAAGCAAGAGCACAGTTTCTACCATACTCTCCAAATTTGAAGATGATGGTAAAATTGTGAGAAAGAGAGTAGCTGGAAAATCTTACAGAGTATGGCATGTGGAATATTCTCCATTCCCCATACCCGATGTTTTAAGAGTGGGCATAGGAAGAGCAACAGAGTATCCAGCGGTGTTTTTAGCTTACAAGGATTCGGATTATCCCAAAATTGAAATTAAAATTTACAAAAACGCATTCACCTTAACAAAGGATCTGGCAGAAGGCTATTTGGATGTGGGCTGCTCTCCTCTAATAACCCAAGTACTATTCGCCTTAGTATATAGAAACATAAAAATTAGAGCTGGATGCGGTTTTAGAGGTGGAGGCATTGCATTAAGGGTTTCTAATCCAAAAATATTTGGAAGCAGCGAACTTTCCACAATGGAATTCTCACTTAGAACCTACATAGAGAAGACGGGCATAGACGCACAGATAAGATACTTCCCCTCCCCGGATAGGATGATTAAAGCCCTTGGAAGTGGTGAAGTGGATGCAATTGCCATATGGGAACCCTTTGTCACAGAACTATCTCAAAGGTATAAGATCATTCGATTTGAGGAGCTCTTCTGGAGATACCCATGCTGCACTCTAGCTACAAATATGCAAACTGAGAATTCAAAAGAAGTAAGAGAGTTCCTGAAAATTTATAAAAATGCAGTGGGGCAGCTGGAAGAAAGAAAAGATGAGGCAATATCTCTGGAAGCTAAGTTTTTGAGAATTAAAAAAGTTAGAATTGAAAAAGCCTTTTACGGCTTTGATTACGATTGGAAACTTGATATGAATGTTGCTTCAAAATTTTTGGAAGAATTCGGACTCAAACTAACAAATGCAAGCAAAGCAAGGATTTTCAATCTGCTATGAGTTAATATTTAAACCCCCTTCCCCGCGGGGCAATAATGATGAATCCCTGTAAATGCAAAGAAGTACGCAGATCACCCTTTATATCCTTTTTTACTAGCCACATAGTAAATATAATCAGGATAGAACCTCTCATCCACGATGATCTCATAGATAACTCTTTTTACACCTTTCATTGCTATTATCTCTTCCATTATGTCATCTATTTCCTTTATGGATGTCCCATAGAATACTCCATAAACCATCTTAGGCTCTGCAAAAATAGATGTCCTCCATAGATTATTTATCCTTTTGACCTTACTTTCAAATAAAGGATCATCAGTTTCTATAAATAGTGAGAACCAGAATATCTCCTTGGTAGAGGGCCTGTTGACAATGGGATATGCCCTACAAGCATCTTCCTCTTTTAACCACTTCCATCTTTTCGATACTGTTTTTGTTGAAACTCCTACCTCCTCTGCTACCTCCCTAAAAGGTCTCCTTGCATTATCTTTCAACGCAAGTATTATTTTCCAATCCAAAGGAGATAAATCTATCTCCTTTTCCTTTCTATGCTTATAAATCTCAATTCTATATGCCCCCGTGAGCTTTTTGAGATAATTTACCTTGTCATTTAACTCATATTCATCCATATACCAGAATTCTCCATAATACCTTCCTCCAAATCCTGCTATGATATGCATCACGCCACTGAGTTCACTTATAATGCTCATAACTTCATCCCTCTTTTTCCTAGCTCTTATTGATATTACTGCACTGTTAAGAACCTTATCCATATTGAGGAGAATGGTAAATCCCCTCAACTCTCCTCTTTTCTCCATAGCTTTAATCCTTTTGTAGACGGCCGCATTTGATAACCCTACCTTATCAGCAATTCTATATATTGGCATTCTTCCATCTTCCCACAATAGCTTGAGAATTTTTACATCTACTTCGTCCATAAATATGATATTGATTTATCGTATATTTATTTTCCTGTTTTAGAACTTTAAGTTAAGAATTTTTACTAAATACGCATTATTTTGCAAAATTTTTCCTTTTTATGAATAAGCATTTAAATATATGGTGAATATAAGAGAAATTAGGATATCACAGGAGGTGATAAAAATGATAGAGATCATGCTGATGATTGGAAAGAACAGGGCCGAGGAGATGAGAAGGAGAAAGTAATCACGCTGACACCCTACCCTTTTTTATTTTCTTTGTAATATTTGCAGTATTTTTTTATTGGACATACATCGCATTTAGGCGCCACAGGTCTACATATCGTGCGCCCGAACATTACTAATAGTTCGTTAATATCTTTCCAGTATTTCTTTGGCAGAACTTTCATAAGCTCTCTTTCTGTTTCCTCTGGAGTTTTTGTATTAACCCAGCCGAGGCGATTTGAAATACGGTGCACATGTGTATCAACAGCAATCACATCCTTATCATAACATCTTGAAAGCACTATATTTGCAGTTTTTCTGCCAACACCCGGCAATTTTAACAGTTCCTCCAGATTATCAGGCACCTTGCCATCATAATCCTCATCAATAATCTTAGCTATTTCCTTTATTTTCTTTGCTTTTTGCTTGTAAAACCCGGCAGGATAAATAAGATGAGCTATATCATCTATAGGTGCATTTTTCAAATCTCTGGGTAAAGGATACTTCCCAAACAATTTCTCAGCAACGGTGTAGGTGACTTCATCCTTGGTACGCTGGGAAATTACCGTTGCAATTAGGACTTTAAATGGCTCTCGGGACTTGTAAGGGTGTGGAGGTACATTAGCCCGAAGGATCTCTATAACCTTTTCCATATCTCCATCTCTCACCTTCCTTCATCGTTACAATTTATTAAAAACTTAAGGTTAAAAATAAGAAGTAAAAATATGATGATTTTATTTTTTCCACTTTCTAAGAGCAAAGACCGCTGCACCAAGCATTAGAGAAATTGCTGCAAATCCCAATCCAGTGAACTCTGGGACGGGCACTTGACCTGTAGAGTCTACTAAAATATAGTGCACATCATCATATTTAGACGCATTTCCAGATGTTGAAGTGCTTTCGAGAGATGCCTCATTACCTGCATAAATTTTTATGAATCCTGTTGCCTCAGTGGTGGCTGTAATCTCGTAATACACTTTTTTCTTTGCGCCGGGACCTAAGCTGACATTAACATATGAACTATTGTACTCTTTGCCATCAACAAGGATTTTAACATTCCACCCTTGAGGTACAGTGGAGGGATCGAATCCAACTTCTATAGTTTTTGTAGTGCTCAAATCATTTTCTACAGTGGTGTTTAAGGTATATGTACCATTCACATTAACTTCCACTGCTCCCCTCTCTGGATTGAGCTGCCATCTTTCTATGGGG
>WAKY01000029.1 GCA_015523135.1 Candidatus Aciduliprofundum sp. | reverse complement strand
GTGCGAGGTCTTCCTGCCATAAATTATATAATTAATGTATCTTACTTTAACTTTTCTATGATCACTAAAGGATAGAAGGAGTTTAAATAGAGAGTTCTAATATTTAGTAAATTTTCATGCCCTCTGTCAAAGATTTCCCTGGAGATGTGTCACTAAGGGCATAGTTGTAAACAGGCCTCAGTTTTTTACCATTTATGTGCACCCTCCACAATGATGGTGGAATAGATACTTTAGTAATCCATTTATGTTCTTTATTTTTGAGCAGGATATCAGCAATTTTCTTTGGAATATAATATCTGTAACCTTTCTTTAGATGCAAAGTTGTTGTAGCATCCCTAAATGGAATGCACAGACGCATATTTTCGTTTGCCCTAATCAGCAAATAGGACTCAGAATCACCTCCCGGAGAGCTATCTTTCTCCACTAAAGAAGACTGATGTTCATCTACTTTCTCCACTTTCTCCAGATTCTCCAAGTTATTACGTATAGCGAGAATATTTTTTTCTTATTGTTTAGTGTTTTTAACTCCTCTTCCGTATATTCTTTTTCTGGAGAAACTGGAGAATCTGGAGTGAGGGTGTAATCTATTCTCTCATCCTTTAAAACATTAGGTATTTCTCCGACATTTTCATAACTTACATACCTATACCAGTCTTCAACCCACCTGCGGGGATCTTTTAAAAGAATAACATGCGGGTGTCTCCATTTATCCTTAATTTTTATATCTCTCTTTTCTTTCTTAAATCCTAATTCCTGGAGTATTTTATCCAATTTTTTACCCTTTATCCCAGATACATCCCCCACCATTCCTGTAGTTATAACTATGGGCTTTCCAGCATCTTCTTCTGTATATTCGTAATCATCCTCGTCTATATTTGGGTTATACAGGTACACTTTATATTTATCTTGCAAATCGTCTACTTCGCCCTTGGAGAGGTCCACAATGGCATTGAACACTATTCCTTCGTTGGAGGTTCTTCTGTCTTCTATTATCTGCTTCTGCCTATTTATTATCCATTTATTGAATTTATTCTCTATTTTTTCCTCCCTGAAAAGCGGGATTATGACACTCAACGGCATCGCCAGTTGCTTTAATCCATGCTCCACCGGTAATTTGTTTATAAACTCTTTATTCTCCGCATTTACCTTATTCCAGTTCTTCATTGTCCACCTTGCTATTATATTCCTTAACTCTATTACCTCCTCATCATAGTTTGAAGGTAGCACAGGTGGTATATCCGTCCTATTAGTTTGATATGGAGATATGCTCAGAAGCCTTCTCTCCGTGGCAGCATCTCCAAATGTTTCCCTCATAGCAAAAATCTTTGGGCTGAACGGATCAAAAACTTCAATGTCGTGATTATTCCTATTTGTGACTATGTATTTATTCTTTCTCTCAAAGCCAGAATTTATGTACTTTATCATCTCATTTTCCTTATCTCCACTAAAATCAGCCTCATTTAGTACCAGAGTACCGTGATAAAGCTCTTGAACTCTCATAATTGCACTTCTTGTTGCTCCACCTCCAAGCATGAGAGGATAGAAGCATAGGTCTCCAATAACTGTGAGCATTCTTGTTTTGCCTTTCTCGGTATCCCCTATGAATCTTAGATACGCCACCGTGTTAGATTTTCTATAAAACCAAGTATGCAAGATGTAAAATATGCTCATCTCCAAGTCATCCTCGCTCATATCTACATATTTATTTATGTGCTTCTTGAGTAGATCTACCAGCTCTTCTGTATTAAGATCAGGGGCATTTACTATGTCGAATGTAGGATAGCCTATGGGCAATTTACCTCTTTCTCTGGGCACATATGTAATTCCATTAATTTCCACCTTGTCCAGGAGCTCAATGTTTCCCTCGCTGTCCATGTGTGCAAATTTGTAGTTTTCATTTTCATCGTAAACAGCCAGATATATGTCATCATCTAAACTAATATAAGGAACCCTTTGAATTATAGCCTTATTTTTACCACTATCTTCTTTTCTGGAGAGCTCCTTCACATATTTCTCCAATCTATTCAGCTCTTTCTTTGGTAGAATTTCTTTGAGCTCTACATAGCCTTTTAATTCTTCAACTGGGAGATTGTAAGTTCTCTTGAGTACATCTATTCTCATACCCATTTCTTCGTCTCCCGTCATATTGATTATTTTCTTCAGAATTGCATCTGCCATATCCTTAGAAACTCCCTGCTTTCTCAGGTATCCAAAAAGGGCATACTCTAATCTATCTCTCTGGCCTTTCTTCCAGTAAGGTACGATAACTTTAGTGATTTTTTCTATTTTTCCCTCAGTTTTACTTGTATTATTAACTTTAGAGTCAGCTCCAGTTATATCTCTGAGAACATGGAATACATGTTGCCATTCCTCATTCTTCAATTTTAATGGTTCTCTATCCTCCCAGATTATGTATGTTCTGCTGGTTTCTGGATGGACACTTGGAGGCAACATTGCTAATTTTCCTTCGCCCAGAATATCTATCTTTCCAAGCTTGGTGGATTTCATTGGCTCTGGAGTTCTGTAGTAGATATGGTACCCCTTCTTCCCCGTTCTGACTATGAAAGTATCCATAAATCTTCTCTCTATCTTCTCTGTGTATTTCTTGTAAAGCTGAGGGTCATCAAAGTCCAACACAACGAGGTTGTGGCTAATAGCTCCGCATATAACCATCCAGTTTCTATTTCCCTTGTCCACATATTCTTTGAGCTTCTCTCTGGGATACTTCTCACTCTGGTACTTTCTCCAGTCTTCCACAGGATACTTTGTATGCTCTCTTCCGGGAACTATATTAAAGCCCCACTCCAGATACTTCGCTATGTACTTCCTTATCTCGCCATTCTTTTTCTCTCTTTTTCTTCTTATTTCTGGAATTCCAATTGCATGTGTTATGTTCATTTTAACCCCTCCTAGCCTTTCTAAAGATTTTCATGTTTTTCTACTATATAAAAAGTTGAAATTTTGAAATTGCATAGAGAGCAAGTAAAATAC
>WAKY01000028.1 GCA_015523135.1 Candidatus Aciduliprofundum sp. | reverse complement strand
GTCCTTATCTTCAACTCCCCTGCTCCTCATAAGTTTTTCCATTTCTTTATATGCAGATAAAATTGCTCCACGAACATCTTTACCTATCTTAACCTTGTATATAGCGCGCTCCATTGCCTCTTTAGTTGTAATAACCTCTTTTTCAACTTTCGCTTCTTTCTTTTTATAAACTTTTACAACAAAAACTCCAAACAATATACCCATAACAGCTGCAATGATAATTAAAGCAATCATACTCTGAGAGTACAACGGCTCTGAAAAAGATGGATTGTAAGGATTTGAGCCACCGTGAGAGTAAAGAGCAATTGAGATTTTATTCGCCAATATGTAAATTAATCCAAAGGAGAGCAATGCCAATGCAAGTGATATCACTCCTGCAAGAGCTTCTTTAGCAACCTGTTTCCTATATATAAACGCCCCAACTATGGCAATTGCAAATAAACTAAAAAGAAAAGCTTGCATAAAGTACATGAAATAGGATGAGCCTTTAGATTCCTCTGTAGGTGGAGGTATAACGGGCTGAGGACTTGTGGATATAGGTGCCCCAAATTTTATACTTATTGTTGGAAGCACCGCTCCAAGAGAAACAGTAAGCCAGATAAGTAGAATGGCAACAGGAATCTTTAAGCTCATCTTCATTGCCTAAGGAAATACAACAAAAAATTTAAAGCTTCCCTGTCAAAAATTAAATACCCGCTATACATGGCATAATTATGCGTCCATCGTGGGATGAGTACTTTATGCGCATGGCATACCTAGCTTCTACACGCTCAACTTGCACGAGAAGGAAGGTTGGGGCTGTGATAGTTAAAGATAAGAGAATTTTAGCCACTGGCTATAATGGCCCACCAAAGGGCTTAGCTCATTGCAATATTACCGGCTGCATTCGTAAAGATTTAAATGTGCCAAGCGGCGAGAGACATGAACTCTGCAGGGGATTACACGCAGAGCAAAACGCAATAATACAGGCAGCTGTACATGGAGTATCAATAAAGAATGCAACAATTTATGTTACAAATCATCCATGCGTGGTTTGCGCCAAGATGCTTATAAATGCGGAAATTAAGGAAATTGTTTATGCGGAGGGGTATCCAGATGATCTTGCAAAATTGATACTACTTGAAAGCAATATTAAAGTTCGCCAGTTTTCCCTTCCAAAAGAAGAGATAGAAAAGATAGTGGGTGATGACTATGATTGATATCAAGCTGATTCGCAAAAATACAGATATTGTGAAGGAGATGCTTAGAAAGAGATTCGAAAATGAGAAAATAGTGGATGAAATTCTTAACTACGATAATTTGTGGAGAGAAACTTTGAAAGAGATTGAGAATCTCAGGCATGAGAGAAACAAGAAGAGCGTTGAAATTGGAAAGCTTGTGAAAGAGGGAAAGGATATAAAAAAAGCAAAAGAGGAAATGAAAGAACTGAATAGAAAAATCAAGGAGCTTGAGGAGAAGGTGGAGGAATATAAGAAAAAGAGGGATTATCTGCTTATGCGTCTCCCAAATCTGCTCCTTGAGGATACTCCAGTATGCGAAGGTGAAGAGAATTCTCCAGTCCTGCGCACATGGGGCAAGGCAAAAGTTATGAAAGAGAATATGAATTATTTTAAAAATTACTCAGCAGGAATGGATTATGAGCTCATAGAAAAAAATCCAGAAAGTCATGTGGATATAATTGAGAAGTACGATTTAGCAGATATAGCTAGAGCTGGTAAAATCGCTGGAGCAAGATTTTATTATTTAAAGAATAAATTAGTTATTTTAGAGCAATCATTAATAAGATTCGCTTTAGACCACATGGTATCCAAGGGTTATACCCCAATAGCACCTCCCTTGATGATTCGCCGGGCTGCAATGGAAGGCGTGATTGATTTTGAAGCTTTTGAAGAGATGATCTACAAAATTGAAGGTGAAGATTTATACATGATTGCCACAGCGGAACATCCCCTTGTAGCAATGCATATGAATGAAGTTCTAGATGTAAATTCTCTACCATTAAGGTATGTGGGCATCTCTCCCTGCTTCCGCAAGGAGGCAGGAGCTCATGGCAAGGATACCAAGGGAATATTTCGCGTTCACAATTTTTACAAAGTTGAGCAAGTGGTGTTCTCTAAACCAGAAGAATCAAAAGTGCTTATGGAAGAATTGGTAAAGAATGCAGAAGAAATTTTGCAAAAATTGGAGTTACCCTATAGGGTGATAAATATATGCAGTGGAGAGCTCGGTGCTGTAGCAGCTAAAAAATATGATATTGAAGTTTGGATGCCAGCACAGCAGAAATTCAGAGAGGTTGTTTCTTGCTCTAACTGCTTGGAATATCAGGCTAGGAGGTTGATGATAAAGTACAGGGACAAGGGAGAATTGAAATTTGTACATACCCTCAACAGCACTGCATTGGCTACAACGAGAATTATGGTTGCAATAATTGAAAATTTCCAAGAAGAAAAAGGAATAAAAATACCAAAAGCTCTCGTACCCTACACCGGATTTGAATACATAGAGTTTGAGAAAAGTTAATCTTCAATGTAATCCATGCGGTAAAAGGTGAGTGATTATGAGAGTTAGCACAGTAGAGCAAATGCGTGCCCTTGATAAAAGAGCCATTGAAAAGTATGGGATTGAAGATAAACTTCTCATGGAAAATGCAGCCCATGCACTCTATTTCGTTATTTTAAAAGTACTAGGCACAATCAAAGGAAGAAAATTCGTTGCCTTTGCAGGCCCTGGAAACAATGGCGGCGATGCCATTACCCTCTCACGAAAATTGTATTCAAACGGTGCTGATGTGAAAATTTACCTCTTAAGTTCTTCTGAAAAGTATCAGGGATCTGCAAAAATGAATTACGAGATTGCGGAGAAAATAGGAATTCAAATCGAAAATTTTGAAGGGGATAATGCCCTTGTTCGAATGGCGGTAGAGACAGCTGATGCTGTGATTGATGGGATTTTAGGCACTGGCATATCAAGAAACGTTGAAGGAAAATACGCGGAGGCAATAAAGATAATAAATGAGAGTGCAAAACTTGTTTTCTCAGTTGATATTCCATCGGGTATAAGTGGAAATACAGGAAAAATTATGGGAGCTGCAGTTAAAGCAAATTACACAGCAACTTTTGGATTGCCAAAGATAGGAAATATCCTATATCCTGGATTTGAATACTGCGGAGAACTCTATGTCTCTCATATTTCATTCCCTCCGGAAAATTATGAAGATAATAAAATAAATGTATTTATAAATGAACCTATACCACTTCCTCCAAGGAATAAGGAAGGTCATAAGGGAACTTTTGGAGATGCACTGTTCATAGCTGGTGCAGGAAATTATTATGGAGCACCATATTTCTCAGCCCTATCTTTCTTAAAAGCTGGTGGTGGATATTCCAGATTGGCTACTGCAAAATCAGTAGTACCATTCATTGGTACTCAAGGCAGGGAAATAGTGTTTCATCCTTTACCAGAAACGGATACTAAAAGTATAAGTTACACAGCTAAAGATGAAATTTTAAGAATTGCAAAAAGTGTTGATATAGTAATTCTTGGACCTGGCACATCTCTAAATGAGAGAACTCAGAAATTAATTGAAGAATTAACAAACTCTATAGAAAAGCCAATAATCGTAGATGGTGATGGCTTAACTGCACTCTCAAATGATGTGGGAATCTTGAAGGATAGAAAATATCCCACTGTACTCACTCCACATCCTGGAGAGATGGCTAGGTTAACGGGAAAGAACACAAAGGAAATCTTAGATAATAGAATTGAAATCGCAAGAAACTTTGCTAAAGAATACAATGTGATTCTCGTACTTAAAGGAGCACACACTCAAATTGCCATGCCAGATGGAAGAGTATACATCAATATGAGTGGTAATTCCGGAATGGCAACCGCAGGTTCTGGAGATGTTCTCACGGGAACTATTGCGGCCATGTATGGCCTTGGATTCAATATTGAGGATGCAACCCGTATGGGAGTATTTGTGCATGGATTTGCAGGGGACATAGCGGCGGAGTGCAAGGGTGAGGATGGAATAACAGCTAGAGATATTATGGAATCCTTGCCAGATGCAATGAAGTTGATTCGTGAGAATTTTGAAGATGTGAAGAGAAGGTATCAAATTAAAGTTATCTAACATCGCCAAATATTTCTACATTAATGAAAATATCCCACTATGAAAGCATGGGTAGTAGAAGAGCAAAAACCAATAGAGGATAGACCCCTAAAATTAGTAGATTTACCCGTTCCAGAGCCGGGAGAAAAGGAAATACGGGTTCGCGTGACCCACTGCGGCATATGCCGCACAGATTTACATATAACGGAAGGAGATATTCCCCTGTCAAAAAGGCCTATTGTGCCCGGACACGAAATTGTGGGAATCGTGGATAAATTGGGTCCAGAAGCGAAGAGATTTAAAGTTGGAGATAGGGTGGGAATATCTTGGCTTAATTCAACCTGCGGAAAATGCAAGTACTGCTTACGTGGAGATGAGAATTATTGCCCAGAAATAAAGCGCACAGGTTACGATGTTGATGGTGGCTTCGCAGAATACGTCCTGGTGCACGAGGATTACGCCTTCGACCTCCGCCACATCTCCCTTTCATCAGAGGATCTCGCACCAATAATGTGTCCCGGAATTACAGGCCATTACGCTTTCCGCATCTCAGAAGTACGAGAGGGTGAGCGTCTGGGAATGCTTGGATTTGGTCCTACTGCATATTATATTCTCCGTGTAGCTAAAAGCATGAATATAGAGGTTTATATAAGTACTCGAAGCGAAGAGCATAAGAGAATTGCAGAAAAATATGGGGCCGATTGGGTTGGAAACATAGTACATGAGGATTTCCCACACAAGGTAGATGCTTTCATATTCTTCCCAACTGCTGGTAAGCTTGTAGAAAGAGCTTTAGCCAACACCGTTCCAGCTGCAACACTAGTTCTGGGAGCAGTTACTATGAGCCCAATATCTATTGAAAATTACACAGCAAACTTGTGGGGAAGAACAATAAAGACAATATATCAAGTCCGCAGAGACTATGGCAAAGAATTTATAGAAATTGCAGATCGCCTGAAGCTTGGAATTGAGAAAGAAATAGTGAAATTCAGAGAAGTACCCGAGGCAATGCTCCGCTTGAAGAAGGGGGAGGTAAATGGAATGGTACAAGTTATTAAAATTTAAAATCACATGACATCTAACAAAACTATACTCATTACTTCTTATTTGTACCCACAATCGGCTCCATACAAGTTTATACCTTACATTGGAAAGAATAACTATTATTGGAGATGTTTACATTAATTTACAACTTCACAAAATTACTATTAAATAGCCTAAAAGCTGGGGGATATCAAAATACTTAATCCCTATAAAGCACACATTTTACCAAAATTTTAAATATCTGAAATTTAATAGTTGAGTTGTGAATTTGCCAGATGAACTTCAAATAAAGAGAAGAAAGAGAGCTAAAAAATTTGTTATGAAATCTCTCTTGATTTCCTTAGTTTTGATGGTAATATCTCCATGGATTTCCCTATTTGTATCTCTCCTCTTAATAGGTACTGCCTCTTGGGGTGTGAGTCCAAGTAGGGATCTTAGCATAGGTTATTATGCGGCTAAAAGAGAGATATATAATGCAGAGCTAAAAAAGATAAAAGAAGGTAACTCTCAATATAGAGACCTCATAGTTGTAATAGGTCTTTTTATCAGCGTATTTTTACTATCCATTTTTCTTCTTTATATTGGATGGAATGGGATAATATCTTACTTCTTCACATAAATTCTCTTTCCACATCCAATACTTCTTTCCAAGAGCTTGAATTAGCATAGGCCTCTAAGGGCTCACGATTCATTATGAAAAAATTAGGGCCCCATTTAAATATGTTCATTATCTTTTGAGCCTGTTCTTTATAACCAAGAATATACAAAGCGGCTGCAAGGGCCTCTGCACTACTAAGTTGGTAAGGATGCCCCCAATTCGTAGGATTCACTGCTACAAGATATGGTAAGCGTCTAAAATTTCCTCGCAATCTGTAAAACACCTCCCTTGCATTCTTCCATGAGCAGTCAACAGCAGTTATGCCCTGTCTCTCAGCTGTGCGCCTGTCCGGAGGGGATAAAACTCTCGTGGTGTATGGGGAGAGAATTATACTTCCCTTAGGAATATGAGAAATCTGCAAAGCTAACTTTACATAATTAAATCTACCCAGTTTCTTGGCGGTGCATTTCTTAGGATCGTCCTGATTAAGATGCAAAACATATAATTTTATCTCATCCACAAAAAGAGAAAAGAAAGTGATATTAATTACTTTCTAGGATGCTTTATCTGCGCCTGCGCTGCAGCTAATCTTGCAATGGGCACACGATATGGAGAGCAGGACACATAATTCAAACCAACCATATGGAAAAACTCGATGCTCTTTGGATCTCCACCATGCTCTCCGCATATACCTGCTTCCAAATTGGGATTTGTCTTTCTCCCTCTCTCAACGCCCATCTTCACTAATTGGCCAACTCCATCCCAGTCCAGGCTCTTGAATGGGTCATCTTTGAGTATTCCCATTTCAACATACTTCTTGAGGAACTTGGCTTGTGCATCATCTCTACTGTATCCAAATGTCATCTGTGTCAGATCATTTGTGCCAAAGGAGAAGAACTCTGCATACTTAGCAATCTCATCCGCTGTAAGCGCTGCTCTTGGAATTTCAATCATTGTACCAAACATGTACTTTATCTCCTCACCTGCCTTTTCCATCTCTTCCTTGGCAACTTTTTCCAAATCTTCCTTAAGGAGCTTTAGCTCATTCACATGCCCTATTAGAGGTATCATTATCTCTGGATAAATCTCCTTGCCTTCGTTCTTAACCTGAATGGCTGCTTGAATTATCGCGCGAACTTGCATCTCATAGATTTCAGGATATATTATGCCAAGGCGGCAACCACGGAATCCAAGCATTGGGTTGAATTCGTGGAGCTCATTAACCACATTGAGTATTCTCTTCTTCTCATTTATCTGCGAGAGTAGTAAATCCATCTCCCTCAAGCTTGTGGCTTCCTTCAATTTCATCTTAAGCTCATTTATTTCCTCCGTTAGCTCTTCCCTGCTTGGTAAGAACTCGTGCAAAGGTGGGTCAAGGAGGCGTATTATAACTGGATAACCCTCCATTGTGCGGAAGAATTCCACAAAATCACTGCGTTGCATTACAAGAAGTTTGTCTAGGGCTTTAACTCTCTCTTCCTTTCTCTGAGCCATTATCATTTCCTGCATAATTGGCAGGCGGTCCTCACCGAAGAACATATGTTCTGTCCTTGCTAGCCCTATACCCTCAGCTCCAAATTCTCTAGCTTTGGTAGCTTGCTCAGGAGTGTCAGCATTGGCTCTTATTCCAAGAGCTCTTATCTCATCAGCCCATTTAAGTATCTTTTCAAGGTTTCCACTTATGGATGGTGGAATCAAAGGAACCTCGCCAAGATATACCTCGCCTGTTGTACCATCAATGGTTATGATATCTCCCTCGTTTATCCTATGACCACGAGCTATGAAGTATCCCTCTTTCATATTTATGCTCAATTCCTCGCATCCAACAACTGCTGGCTTGCCCATAGCTCTAGCTACCACTGCTGCATGGGAAGTCATACCTCCCCTAGCAGTTAAAACTCCTTGAGCTGCATTCATTCCATGGATATCATCAGGAGTAGTTTCAGGTCTTACCAAGAGAACTTTTTCACCTTTCTCGGCAAGTTCCACAGCTTTATCTGGGTCAAATACTACCTTGCCAACAGCAGCTCCAGGGCTCGCGGCAAGACCCTTAGCTATAATCTCCTTCTTTGCGTTTGGATCAATCTGAGGATGCAATAAGGTATCAACATTCTCAGGGGTTACACGCATTATAGCTTCCTCTTTTGTAATTAATCCCTCATCAACCATCTCAACAGCAATGCGGACAGCTGCTGCTGCGGTTCTCTTACCATTTCTTGTCTGCAAGAGATATAGTTTACCCTTCTCAACTGTAAACTCAATATCCTGCATATCCTTGTAATGCTTCTCCAAAAGCTCTGCCACATCCTTCAATTGCTTGTACACATCGGGCATGCTCTCTTCCATTGTGGGCAAATCACGGTTGGCGTCCTGCTTGCTGTACTCATTTATTGCGTGAGGGGTGCGAATTCCAGCAACTACATCCTCACCCTGAGCATTTGGCAAGAACTCACCATAAAGATGCTTCTCTCCTGTCCTTGGATCGCGGGTGAATGCCACGCCTGTGCCGCTATCATCTCCCATATTACCAAAGACCATCATAACAACATTAACAGCAGTGCCCATATCATCGGGTATCTTGTTTATCTTCCTGTAAACTATAGCACGCTCATTGTTCCAAGAATCAAATACTGCCTTTATGGCCATTCTGAGTTGCTCGTATGGATCCTGCGGGAACTCATAACCATGCCTCTGGTAAACTTTCTTGTATCTCTCAACAAGCTCTTTAAGGGCATCTACATTCAAATCAACATCCTGCTTTGCCCCATATTTCTCCTTAATCTTTTCAAGCTCCTCCTCAAATTCGTTATGCTCAATTCCAAGAACCACATTACCAAACATCTGAATGAGACGGCGATAAGCATCCCAAGCAAATCTTGGGTTGTTTGTCTGCTTTGCAAGGCCTTCAACACTCTTCTCTGTAAGCCCTAGATTGAGAATTGTATCCATCATACCGGGCATGCTTATGGGGGCACCGGAGCGAACTGATACCAATAGGGGATTGTCATCGCTTCCAAATTTCTTTCCTGTATACTCCTCAAGCTTCCTTGTAGCTTCAAGAACATCATCCCAAAGTCCCTCTGGAAAACCTTTCTCTTCAAAATATTTGATGCATGTCTCCGTTGTTATTGTGTATCCGGGAGGAACAGGTAACCCTATGCGAGTCATCTCTGCAAGTCCAGCTCCCTTCCCTCCAAGAAGTTTTTTCTTGTCAGCCATGGTAGGAGCTACTTCGTTGAGCTTTTCCAAATCTTCCTTTAGGAAATATGCATATATGTACTTCATTTTCATCACCTTTGATTTGGGAATTATAAAACCATATAAATACCTTCTCAATAAAAAGCATAAGTGTTGATTTGAAATCGCAAATAATTTTATATTCTAACTTTATGGGGAAATATGAAAGATGAAATCAAAAAATTGAAGAGTTTTCTCACTGTAGATTCCCCTGCTGTACTATTAACTCCATGCAATTTTAGAGACGAGGACTGGCTTTCAGATTTAAATTATAGCGAGATAAAATGTACAAGCGTGAATTGCCAAGAGGAAGATAAAGATTGCATAAAAATGAACCCTCAAGGACTCTATCTCCCATTTCATAGATTCCATGCTTGGATAATTGATCCTGAGTATTTTATATACAACCCAGGTTACGCTTTTTACTTGGGAAGAAACACACTCAAAGAATTTGGGATAATAGTTCTGACATCTCTCACAGATGATACCATGGATTCCATCGCCCTAAGTTATGGATTTCAAATACTGCATCACGGAAACTGGCATTATTACTTGAAAGCCACATGACACAGAAACTTATAAATATAAAAAATCACTTAATGAATATGGGTGAGATTTGTGAAAAGGGGTATTGCAATTTTGACAATAATCTTAGCCATTTTAATGGTAGCAACAACAGTAAGTGCCCAGACTTTAACTTTTGAACAGAGCGCTACCTCCGGCAATGTTCTTAATGGTAAAATAGACATTGTAAAAATTGGAGGATATGTACAGGGGGAGTACCAGTATTTTTATGTGGTAACAAAAGATGTTGGAATAAATCAACCACCAGATGGTTCTACAAATACATTAACCATCGCTATAGAAGCGGAGGTTAACGGAGAAGATGTAACAGATTATGTGGATATTGTAGTAACATGGACCAATAACGGAGGAAGTGTTAAAACTACTGCAATTTTCACCACTTATAGCGGTGGAATGTCCACTCTAGGCAATAATGATATGGTCATTTCAGGAAATAAGGTAACTGTGAGAGTTCCAGCCAGCCTATTCCAAGACGTAACTATTTACAATGTGGAATTTACCACAGTAAGTACAGGAGGAGGGCAGTTTGCAGGAGATCAGACAACCTACTATCCCAACTCCTCAGGTTCTGGAGGAGGAAACACAAACAATAACGGTGGAGGAAATCAAGAAGGCCCACCTTCCGAAGAGGCTATGGGACTTGCAATCCTCAGCGGAATAGGAAGTATAATTTGTATTGCAGTCTGGTTAATAATATGGATTCTCATTGGACTATGGGCATATAAAGATGCAAAGAAAAAGTGCAACGAACATCCAGGCTTATGGTTCTTAGTGGTTTTCCTCCTTGGGATAATAGGAATAATAATCTATGTCATCGTAGTAAAGAACGAGTGCAATAAGCAGCAAGCATATATGCCCCCACCGCCACCTTCTTAAACCTTTCTCTTTTTTATTTCTAATGAAAAATTCATTGATTTAGCAGAATGTGTTATAAAACCCATGGATATTATATCCACATCACACTTTGCATAATCCTCAAGATTTTTAGGCGTTATCCCTCCCGAAACTTCTATCAAAACATTGTATTTCCTTAACTTCTTCGCTATTTTGCAAACTTCCTCAGGAGAGAAATTATCCAGCATGATTATATCCACTCCGAGCTCAGCAGCTTTTATGGCATCTTTCTCATTCTCAACTTCAACTTCAATCTTCTTTGTAAAACTAGCATTTTTAGCCCTCTTTATTGCCTCTTCTAGCCCAACCAAGGCAATATGGTTGTCCTTTATCAAAACCATATCTGCAAGGTTCCAACGATGTGGGTCTCCCCCACCAATCTCCACAGCCAATTTGTCCAAATAGCCCCATAGAGTCT
>WAKY01000027.1 GCA_015523135.1 Candidatus Aciduliprofundum sp. | reverse complement strand
TTTTAAACTCATCAGGATAGTCCAACTGCAAAATATGTCCTCTAAGTGGCACAATAAAGTACCTGTCTTTGCCCTTTGTAAAGCTATAATATACATTTCTGCCTTTCTTTACTGTTTCATACCTTCCCTCAGAGAGAATTTTTGCAATTCTCTGCGCTGCATTGCGCTTCTCTGCAATAACGAGAATATTCACATCGCGTAAAAAGAGAGGTAGTAAAAAAATGTTCCCATCACATACCTCCACTAACTGCCATCTCAATTATCTTCCTTATCTCCACAACGAATTCCAAAGGTATATCCTTCAAGAGAGGATTTACAAATCCTTTTACAATGAGCTGAGTTGCCTCCTCTTCTTTCAATCCACGAGACATTAGATAAAACAACTCTTCCTCTCTTATTTTCCCTATGGCCGCCTCGTGGCTCAATTCGGCATCATCCACTTGAGATATTAAGCCAGGATACGTCTCCATCCTCGCCTCAGGATTCAAAATAAGAGCATCACAGCTTATATGTCCCTTCGTCTTTGGTGCATTGGCACGAATTATGCCCCTAGTAATAACTGAGCTCTTGTCCATTATTACACTCTTGCTCGCATTGAGTCCTCTCGCTCCAGGAGCATCTAAATTCATCTCTCCTCCAAGGTCTACATAGAAATCTTTCTGTCCAAGGATTATTCCATTGAGCTCTGCATAACCACCTTCATCAACCCAGTACTTTGGATTTGCAATATTGCTCTTTCCTGGCCCAAGACTAACTGTTGTGTTTATAAACTCTGCATCCTTGCCTATTCTTGCGCGGGTCATGGGGCGAGTATGCACATACTCCGGCCAGTTTTGTAGAACGCTCAACTTCACATCCGCCCCTTCCCCTATATATGCCTCCGTCATATCCAAGTGCAATGAATGCCTCACGAGTACGGGAGATGTACAACCCTCAATTAGATGAATCTCACTGTTTGGCTCTGCGTGGATTATTATGTGAGGTGCCTGAGCCATCGCGCTATTTTGAATGAGGAAAAATAAATGCAGGGGCATTGGAACTTTTAAGCCTTGGGCAACATGTAGAAATATTCCTCCATTCCAAACTGCAGTATGATAAGCTGCAAGCTTGCTCTCATAGGGATTGAATTGCTTCAAGAATAAATCTTTGAGAATTGGATAATTGCGGACTGCATCTTCCATAGACTCAACTATCAACCCCTTCTTTCTCCAATCCTTCAAGAAATCATTTAGGACTATACTCGTATCACTCTGCACGGCTAATCCGGCAATATATTTCTTCTCCACTTCCGCTATACCCAATCTATCCAATAAGGCAAGCATCTCGGGAGGCAGCTCATCTAAGCTCTTAACCTCGGGATACATTTCCTCCTCGGCCTTTGCAATATAATCAAGAGGGTCCTTTATTATGGGATCATTGTGAGGTGCTTCAAAGAAGGCATCCATCGCCTTGTACCTCAACTTTGTCATCCATTCTGGCTCTTTATTCCTCTTTTTGAGCGTCTCAATCTGCCCTTCAATTATACTTCTTGCATCTTGAACTGTAAGCTCACTCATTGCAACCACACTCCTCAAATACTTTCTTGAATCCTTCCTTTTCAATCTTCTCCACAAGCTCCTCCTTCCCGCTCATAACTATGTGCCCATCCTTCATTATGTGAACCCTGACAATTTTTGGGTCAACATGCTCCAAAATCCTTCCGTAATGGGTTATGAGCAATATGGATGTGCCCTGCTCGTAAAGCTCCCTTATCTTGTGAGAAATCAAGCTTAGAGAATCTATATCAACTCCGCTATCTGGCTCGTCTAGAATCAGCAATTTTGGCTTGATGAGCAAAGCTTGAAGAATCTCGAACCTCTTTCTCTCCCCCCCTGAAAAACCCACATTTATGTAACGAGAAAGCATATCTGCTGAGAACCAAACTTCCCTAGCCTTGCTTGGTATTATCTGTAGTGCCTTGGCTGGCTCAATACTTTTCACTTTCTCAAGCAAGAGACGAAGGTAATCAATTATTTTCACTCCCTCAATATCCTCAGGGTGCTGAAAGGCTAGAAATATGCCCATGCGAGCACGCTCGTCCACAGGAATGTCATTTATAACCCTCCCATCAAACTCTATTTTCCCATTTGTGATTTTATAATTTGGATGACCCATGAGAGTCAGGGCTAATGTACTTTTCCCAGAGCCGTTGGGACCCATAATCATATGAAACTCACCCTTTCCCACGCTTAAATTTAAAGAGTTTATTATCTTCTTATTTTCAACTTCAACTTCTAAATTCTTTATTTGAAGCATTACTACCACCACTTGAGGATGGAGGGTTTATTTTTAAGCATTTCTCCACATATCTGTGTATTTCGTTTATTGCCGAATATTAAATACGATAAGAGTTAAATAGTTTCTTCTTTATTCCTCTTGCAGGTGAGAGAATGGTTGGAATAGTTACTTATGGGAGTTATATACCTCTTTACAGAATCAAAACAGCTGAGATTGCAAGGATATGGGGAGATGACCCTGAGCATCCTGAAAAAGGTCTTGGAATAAAGAGCAAATCTGTACCTGCTTACGATGAGGATGCTGCCACAATCGCTGTAGAAGCACTTCGCAATGCTCTACGCAGAAAGAATATTCCGGGAGAAAAAATAGGTGCAATTTTCGTGGGAAGTGAATCACATCCTTATGCCGTTAAACCTACAGCCTCTTTGATAGCTGAAGTAGTTGGAGCATACAAAGCACATGCTGCAGATTTAGAATTTGCATGCAAAGCAGGAACTGCAGCGATGCAAAATGTTTATGCCATGGTTAAGGCAGGAATGGTAGATTACGGTGTTGCAATAGGAACGGATACCTCACAGGGTCAGCCGGGAGACGCTTTAGATTATTCGGCATCTGCAGGAGGAACTGCATACATAATAGGAAAGGATGAGGTTATAGCTGAGATAAATCATACAGTTTCATTCGTCACTGATACTCCTGATTTTTGGCGCAGAGAAGGGCAGAGATATCCCTCGCATGGTGGAAGATTCACAGGAGAGCCAGCTTACTTTAAACACATAATAACAGCCGCAAAAATGCTGATGGAAAAGGCATCCACGGAGCCAAAAGATTATAATTATGTGATATTCCATCAGCCTAACGGCAAATTCCCACTACGCGTAGGCAAAAGGCTCGGATTTACCAAGGAGCAAATTCAACAGGGCTTACTAACTCCTTACATAGGCAATACCTACTCAGGCGCAACTCCAACTGGGTTAAGTGCAGTACTTGATGTTGCAAAGCCAGGCGACAGAATACTGGCAGTTTCATTTGGTAGTGGTGCTGGAAGCGATGCCTTTGATATAACTGTTACAGATGAAATTGAAAAGTTGGATAGGGATGCTGCGCCAAAGGTATGGGACCAGATTAATAGGGCAAAGTACATAGATTACGCGCAGTATCTCAAATTCCGCCGTATGATTGTGGAGGTGGATTAAATGCGTGATGTTGCAATTATAGGAGCAGGTGAAACAAAGTATGGAGAGCATTGGGAGAAGAGCTTAAGAGATTTAGCTGTAGAAGCAGGTTTAAAAGCTCTTGAAGATGCTGGAATAGGTGCTCAGGACATACAAGCCATATTTGGAGGAAATATGAGCGCCGGGAGTTTTGTTGGTCAAGACCATGTTGGAGCTTTAATTGCCGATTTTGCAGGACTTGCAGAACATAAAGTTCCAGCAATAAGAGTTGAGTCCGCATGCGCAAGCGGTGCAGCCGCTCTTCATTCTGGTTATATGGCTGTTGCATCTGGCCTTTACGATATTGTGCTCGTTGGAGGAGTTGAAAAAATGACTGATCTGCAGGGAGACATGGTCACAGATATTTTAGCAGGAGCTGCAGATAGAGAATGGGAAGTTTTCTTTGGTGCTACTTTCCCTGCTTTAGGAGCCATGATGGCTCGACGCTATATGTATGAATATGGATTAACAAAAGAGCAGATGGCTTTGTTACCCGTAATTGCCCACAAGCATGGGGCAATGAATCCTGATGCTCATTTCCAGAGAGAAGTAACTGTAGATCAAGTGATTAATGCTCCAATGGTAGCAGATCCGTTAACCATCATGAACTGCTCTCCAGTGAGTGATGGTGGAGCCGCTGTTGTTCTTGCCTCTGCGGATATTGCGAGAAAATACACAGATTCTCCAATAAAAATAAGTGCTTCCGTGGCGGCCAACGATTACCTTTCTCTCCACGAAAGAGAATCTTTAACAAGATCTCCATCCACAATTGAGGCAGGAAAGAAGGCATACAAGATGGCAAAGAAAGAGCCAAAAGATATTGACTTAGTGGAAATACACGATGCTTTCTCAATAATTGCTTTACTTGGTATTGAAGATTTGGGATTTGCAAAGAAGGGTGAGGGCATAAAACTGGCAGAAGAAGGACAATTGTACTATGATGGTGATTTGCCCTACAATGTATCCGGAGGCCTCAAGGCAAAGGGACATCCTGTTGGAGCTACAGGCGTAGGTCAAGTTGTAGAAATTGTAAAGCAGTTACGCAATGAAGCTGGAAAAAGACAAGTGCCAAATGCAAGAGTGGGCTTGGCTCATAATGTTGGTGGAACAATGACCTCAAGCATAGTGCATATTTTGGAGGTGATGTAAATGGTAGTACCTAGATTCTGGAGAGAGAGAAGGTCTCGCTATTCTCTAATTGGCACAAAATGTCCTGTTTGTGGCACAGTTTATTTCCCTCCTCGTAGCGTTTGTCCAAAGTGCGGAAGAAAGAGCGTTGGAAAGATGGAAGAAGTACAATTAAGCGGCAAAGGAAAGGTATATTCATACACCATAGTGCATCAGAATGTCATAGGCTACAAGTATCAGAAACCCTATGTAATGGCAATAATTGAAACACCAGAGGGACCAAAGCTCACAGGGCAAATAGTTGATGTTGAGCCAGAGAAGGTGCATATAGGCATGCCTGTCCACGCAGTATTCAGAAGAATCGCGGAAGATGGAAAAGCTGGAATAATCCAGTACGGCTACAAATTCGTTCCTGATGAGGAATAATCCTCTCTTTCTATTTTTACAAAAAAGATAAATGCCCGAATATATTGTAGATTGTGAAGTTCTTAGTTGATCACATGCTCGGCAAGCTTGCCAAATACCTTCGCTTTATGGGATATGACACATATTACCCCACTGGAAATTTGAGTGATAATGCCTTAATTAAAATCGCCAAAGAGGAGGGAAGAATTATAATAACCAGAGATAAAGAGCTGGCAAGAAGGAGCAATGGATTCTTGGTGAAAAGCGATAACTACAAAGAGCAATTAAAGGAAGTGATTGAGAATTTCAATTTAAATGCCGATAATATCCTCTCTAGATGCTCAGTGTGCAATGAGCTCCTAGTGCCTGTGAGAAAAGAGGAGGTAAAGGATAAAGTACCTCCCTATGTTTACAAGCACAATGATGAATTTTATATGTGCCCAAAATGCCATAGAATCTACTGGTATGGAACTCACACCGAAAGGATTGAGAGAGAAATAAAGAAAATAATGGAGGAATCATATGAAGATAGAAGAGAAGGAGAAGAATGAAATTGCGATAAGAGTGGATAATCTTGACGATTTGTGGTACCTTAGCACGATTTTGGGTGAGGGGGATTTGGTATTCGGCTATGTTTTCCGCAAAGATACTTCAAGTGGAGATATGAATAGAGCAAAGAAAGCAGAGAGAAAAAAAATTCATGTTGGAATAAATGTAAAAAAACTTGATTTTCAGGAATTTTCAGATAGATTGCGAATCTCAGGCATAATAGTGGCAGGGCCAGAGGATTATGTGGGAACTCATCAAACTATAAATGTTGGTTTGGGCGATGAGATATCCGTAATAAAAGAGTGGAGCAAGAAGGATAGAGAGCTCTTGGAGGAGGCAGTTAAAAATTCAGAAAAGCCCGTTGTTTATTTTCTTGGCATAGAGCATGGTCTTGCCACCATTGCAATTTTAAAAACCTATGGAATTCAGGAATTCGCTAGCATAAGGAAGAGGGGGGATGAGGACGAAGAATTCTTCGGAGAGGTACTTTCAACCCTAAAAGATGTATGGGATGGAAAATCTCCCTTAATAATATTAGGCCCGGGGTTCTACAAAGAGGATTTTGTGAAGTTTGCCAAGGATAAGATTGGAAATTACATTATGGTTCAAGCATCCCATGGAGATATGCGTGGAATTTATGAGGTTCTAAAATCAGGGGCTCTTGATAAAATATTGAAAGAGCATCGGCTCTCCCAAGAGGAGAAATTGGTAGATTCTTTACTCACAGAAATAAAGAAGGAAGGGTTGTACGCGTATGGTATTTCCGAGGTTAAAAATTATCTAAATATGGGTGCTGTTAAAGATTTGCTTATAACTGATAAAAATTACAAAAAATACAAGGATCTTATGAACATTGCCCTTCAAACAGGGGCACAGGTGCATATAATTAGCACAACCCATGAAGCTGGAAAAATTTTAGAGAGTTTAGGCGGTGTTGCTGC
>WAKY01000026.1 GCA_015523135.1 Candidatus Aciduliprofundum sp. | reverse complement strand
TCGACCATAATGTTCTACTTTGACACTAACGGGGATGGAGGTTCTGCACCACAGACGGATGATTTCAGATTCATAGCCTCCAAACTTGATAATGACACCTTTGAATACTGGGAACTCCACGGAACCGGTTCGGGATGGTCAGGTTATGAGGCACCGACGAATGCCACGATGAAAATGACAATGCGTGGGCCCTACGTTTACTACGAGATGAGAATTCCACTTAATGTCCTCGGGATAACCCCCGGAACTTTCAAGGACGTGCATATGAGACTCCACACATACATCAATAGTTATGGGTACACCGTACCATACGATTCAGACTATGTGATACCAGACGAATGGACCCTGCTCCTCACCTCGCCCTCGGCTTGGGGTAACAACTACATGACCTTCGATGCCCACAACGGAACCGCTGTGACGCTAGACGGGGTCAAGAGCGAAGGGGAGTGGGATGATGCATTCCACTACACATATCCAGTGTCAGACACACTCAAAAACTTAGATATGTACATAAAAACCTATGGAGATAAGCTGTACATCCTTGCCTATTATCCCAATCCCACAGACTCAAGCTACACATACATTGACATTGGATTCGATGTAGATTACAATCACGATGGAGACCTCAAAGAGGGAGATTTCGCAATTGAAGTTAACTACAATGGAGGAGTCATGGAGTGGGGCATATATAGTGGAAATTGGGTATACACTACACCATCTGGCTGGGAATTTGCCATGGACAACAGTTCGTCCTCATGGACAGTAGAAATTGCCATTAATTACAGCAAACTTAACATCACTGCAGGGGATATCAAGGATGTTGGAATAATAATGTATATGGTAGATGACGGTGAGGGCTGGCAAACTGAGCCCAGGAAGGGATACTGGTTTAATACTAGCACTTGGAACAGAATTACTTCCTCAGACGATTGGGGAGAAGATGTTACAATTCCTGAGTTCAGCGATGGAGTCCTAGCAATAATGCTCGTTGCCGTGTTTGGGGTTATGGCAGTGGTTGTAAAAAGAAGGAGATAATCCTCCTATTTTTTCTTATTTTGAATATTTTGAAAACCACTGCGCTATTTCTTTCAATCTTATTTCTCTATGTTTAGGCTTTCCACTGCGGGAGAGGTCATGATTTTCCTTAGGAAATAAAACCATCTTTGTATCAACACCTTGTATCTTAAGTGCATAGAATAGCTGATATGCCTCGCTTATCGGGCAGCGATAATCCTCCTCGCTGTGAATTATTAGCAACGGGGTCTTTATGTTCTTAGCATACTTCAAAGGACTCATTTTCCAATATTCATCAAATCCTTCCCATAAATCTTTGCCAGCACCGATATAATCCTTATTGAACCATGGGCCTATGTCGCTTGTGCCCCAGAAGGAGAGCTGGTTGCTTATGCTTCTCTGCGTGGCAGCTGCTCTGAATCTATCGGTATGTCCAACAATCCAGTTTGTCATAAATCCACCATAGGAACCCCCTGTGACAAAAATCCTATTCTCGTCAATTGGATAATTAGCGAGCACAAATTCCATTGCTTCCATTAAATCCTTATAATCCCTGTTCCCAAAATCTCCTCTTATTCTTAGCGCAAATTCTTCCGAATAACCAGAGGAGCCACGGGGATTAGTGAAAATTACAGCAAATCCTTGAGAGAGGAGATAGTAAAATTCAAACATAAAGGCATGACCATAGGATGTCTTTGGCCCACCATGAATTTCCAAAATTGCTGGGTGCGGTCCCTTACCGCCTGGCAATAGTATCCATCCTTCAATATCCTCACCATCACTGGCCTTAAATGTGAAATGCTCTGCTTTGGGCAATTTTAAAAACCTATTAAGATTAGTTATCCTCCTCTCCCTTTCTCTCTTTATAAACACATCTGCGGGATGGTTCATCTCCTGAGCTATAAAAGCTAAAGTACCATCGGCATAGGCAAAACTTTCCACACTCCTATTTCCATCCAAAATTTTCCAGCATTTGCCATGGCTATATGTAAAAATGGGCTGTTTGCCTCTTTCCGTAGCTATGAACAATATTTCATTCTCATTTATCCACTGCATTACACTACCACCGCCAAATCTATCATCAGAGTTCAAAGATTTCCCAAATGAGAATTTATCCCCGCAGGCAAGTTCATAATCTCCTCCTTCTATAGGTAGTATGTACAATTGCTTATGCTCTGCAAA
Organism: Candidatus Aciduliprofundum sp.; assembly: GCA_015523135.1. Classification (GTDB taxonomy): domain Archaea; phylum Thermoplasmatota; class Thermoplasmata; order Thermoplasmatales; family Aciduliprofundaceae; genus Aciduliprofundum. The sequence goes on along the minus strand of WAKY01000026.1, from coordinate 4,458 downwards.
TCCCTTATCGTGGAAACTCAAAAATGCAGCTATCCTCTTTCCATCAGGAGATATTCTAAATGCGCTTATGCTTGCCTTTCTTGTGCTTATCTTTTTTCCCTTTCCATCCTTGAGTATGTAGAGATGCTCCATAAAGGGTTCGCGCTCATCATCTGAGGCAGAATATACAACCTTCCCTTTTCTAACATCAAAGCTTGAAATTTTCTCCTCTGCATCGCTTAATTTTTCAACCTTGCCTCCTTTAAGCGGCACCCTGAAAATCTGCATACTTGCATTGTAGATGAATCCCTTGCCATTGAAGTAAAAAGGTATTGATATTATGCGCTTCACATCATCCTTCTCCTTGTTTACCACTGGAGATAAAAAGTAAATATAGCTTCCATCAACTTTCATATCAACAACGCCCTTTTCTACATCAACTATTTTATTTGACTCCCCACCTTCAAGAGATATTACCCTTATCTCACTTTTCTTTTCTCCTTTTCTCACATAAATAATTTGACTATCTGCAAATCTAGGCATTGAATCATTTGGACCAGAAGTAAAGGCTCTGTTCCTTCCATCGTAGAGATAAATTTTGGATAGGTAATCATCCTTCTTTTTGTCCATCCTCGCAACCACATAAGCAATTTTGCTTCCATCCTCGGATACCTGCACATCTCCCACAAGCTTAAGCTTGTACATATCTGATAATTTTACATTTTGCATATTTTTGCATGCATATACAAGAAATAAAACTTTCGTTTCCAAAATGTTTTTATCCCACTTCTCTATACATGCTAACAAGCATCAGGGGGTGAAAAAATGACTCTAACATATAAATTAGATACTGAGATGGAATTAATAGAGAGGCATATTAAAGTACTAAAAGCGGTTATTGAAAATCAGCCTGTTGGTATTATTAAGCTTTCACATATGCTCAACATGCCTGAGCATAAAATAAGGTATTCACTTCGTCTTCTTGAACAGGAAGGAATTATTGAAGCTTCTCCAAGTGGAGCTAAAATAACAATAAAAGCTAGAGATGCTTTGGAAGAGATGAGAAAATTCGTTAAGGACATGGAAAAAAGATGCAAAGAGATAAGCACAATAATTGAGAGCATTAATCTATGAGCTTTGTATCTTCCCTGCTAGCACCATAGGATACTATGCGTACCTTAGCTCCAGTTTCCCTCTCTATCATCTTCACATATTTCCATAGGTTCTCATCATCTATACTTTTCCAGCCATCAAGCTCCTTGTAAATGGGCTTACAATTTTCAATGTGCAAAGGAGGATATTTTATTTTGCCATTACAATCGTACTCAAAAGCCACGGGTATCTTTTTCATACCTTCCAAAATATCAACCTTTGTTAGGGCAATTTCATTTACTCCTCCAACAAGAGCAGCATATCTGAGCAAGGGTAAATCTAGCCACCCAATTCTCCTAGGCCTTCCTGTGGTAGCACCATACTCATTACCCTTGTTCCTTAACTCCTCGGCAATTTCTCCAAATATCTCGGTTGGAAAAGGTCCTGCCCCAACCCTAGTCATGTATGGCTTCATAACACCAACAATTTTGTCAATAACCCTCGGCGGCACTCCAAGCCCCGAAAGCATACCACCAGAGATGGTATTGGAAGAGGTCACAAAGGGATATGTGCCAAAATCCACATCCAAAAGAGCCGCCTGAGAGCCCTCAAATAACACATTCTTCCCTGCTATTATGGCCTCGTTCAACCATATTTCAGTATCCACAATAAATTCCTTAAATCTTCGCACCTGCTCCTTTATTGTCCTTGCCTCCTTTTCCACCTCTTTTTCATCGTAAATACCCCACAACTTCGTTGCAAGCTTCAATCTTTTTATCATAACATTATCATCAAAAACATCTCCAACTCTTATGCCTACCCTCTTAACCTTTGTTTCGTATGTGGGCCCTATTCCCCGCCTAGTAGTTCCTATTTCTATAACCTCATCCTCCCTTTCATCCATGATTTTGTGAAAGGATGTTACCACATGAGCCCTACTGCTTATCTTTATCCTAGGCTCTATTCCCTCCCCCTTCAAAGAAGAGAATTCCTCCTCTAAAACTGAAAAATCTATTGCCATGCCATTTCCCAAAACTCCTATCTTTCCCCGCAAAACTCCACTGGGTATGAGATGCAATTTGAATTTCTTGCCGTTGTGCAAAACGCTATGCCCTGCATTGCTACCCCCTGAGTATCTGGCGATTATATCAAAATCTTCAGCGAGGTAATCCACTATCTTTCCCTTTCCCTCATCGCCAAACTGCAGGCCTATAACTGCAATGTTCATATCCTCACCAGAGCATGAAGAGAAATTAGGTATTATAACTTTGCGAGGTGTGAAAATGTTTATATAATTTCATACACTTTCTTTAATGGGGAGGAGGTTGAAAAAATTATTCGTAAAATTGGGTGGAGTTGGCATTCTATCTATTTTGATCCTCTTGGGTCTTCTTATGCCGGCTCTAAGTGTAAACGGATATGACTTGATGGAAGAAAGGGGCTATATTAGCCACGCTCCATTCAGAATAAATAGCGATTCTGAGTTGCAACATATGGCTGTTGCAGAGGGGTGGAGCGGAAGTGGATCTCTCTTTGACCCATACATCATAGAGAAATACGAGATAAATGCAAGCGGATACTCATACGGAATTTACATAGGAAATACAACACTTCATTTTACAATAAGAAACTGCCTAGTGTATAATGTGCAAAATTCCTCTGGAAATGAGTATTTCAGAGGTGCAGGAATTCTTCTAACGAATGTCACCTATGGGAGTGTGGTAAATAATATTCTGCATTCCAATCTCTATGGAATTTCCCTGGTAGATAGCAGCATAATATATCTTTCAGATAACGAAGTTTACGAGAATCAGAGGGGAATTGAAGTTACAAGCGACTATATCTCTCTATATGATAATCAAATATACGACAATGATTTTTATGGAATAATAATTTACGAGCATAGCCATAACACTGTAACAAACAACACTCTTACAAATAATAGTATAGAGATTTATGGTTCCATATCTGCTTTACACTCACAGGATAATGATTTTAAAAAGAACAAAATTTATCACAGTGGCTTTGTATTTTTTGGTGGTTTAGAAACATATGCATTCCAGAATATAGATACAAGCAATACGGTGAATGATAAACCTGTTTATTACTATAAAAATTACACGGGGAATGGTGCGACAATATCTCCAGATGCGGGGCAGATTATTCTGGCCAATACAACAGATTTGAGAGTAAATAATGTGCATATAACAAATACTTCTGATGCGATACTCATTGGATACTCTTCACAAATAAATATCGAAAATAGCAATTTGTCTTCTAACACCTGTGGAGTATATATTTATGAGTCTTCAAACATAAACATCCTTAACAGCAATCTATCCAATAATAGGAATGGATTTTACACGTATGGGTCATTAAGTATAAACATTCGAAATAATGACATATCTGGAATTCAGGTGGATCATTCTCAATATACTACCATATCATCTAATAATTGTTCAGCAGGAGGCATAATCTTGTCGTACTCCAATAATAACAAGATCGAAAACAATTTATGCAACCACAGTTCATATGGAATTAAAATAAGATATGGAAACAATAACCTCGTAACGAACAACTCCTGCAACCATAATGTTTTATCGGGAATTGAGATATACAAGGGGGATAATAATGATATTAGTGAGAATATTTGTACCCATAATAGTAATGGGATAGTCATAGATCACTCTAAGAAGAATAAAGTTTATAACAATGAGATATATTTTAATGGTGGATTTTTACTTAGCGGTGGAATAGTGACATATGTGGGAGCTGAGAATATTATTAGAAACAACATACTGGCAAATAATACTGATGGTATATATCTATCATACGAAAATGGCACTTCTATATACTCCAACAACATTAATTCTTCAGCATATAGGGGCATCGTGGTACAGCATTCCGTCAATTTGAATATATATCTCAACACAATTGGAAATTCCACAGGTTACGGGATATCCCTCCAGGGTTCTAAAAGGATAAGAATATACAACAATGAGTTTTATTACAACCATGGAAGCAGCGATATTTACAACTCATCGAATATTCAAGCGTATGACGATGGAGCCAATTACTGGAATGGTACATCAAAAGGTAATTACTGGCAAGATTGGCAAGGGCCTGATGATGACAACGATGGCATAGTGGATGAACCCTATTTAATTGATGGGCCTAGTGTTTCTAAAAATTCCCCGGGAAATTCCAAGGATTTCTATCCTATTGCGGGAATCTACATACCTGAATTTACATATTTACTACCTACCCTTATTGTCTTGATAGCCTCTTTTTTAATAATAAAAAAGAGAATTTCTCAATAACTTTTTTCCCTTTTCTCTGCGTGTCAATATCTTTCAAGAAAAATTTAAGAATATTCTTATTATCCCC
>WAKY01000025.1 GCA_015523135.1 Candidatus Aciduliprofundum sp. | reverse complement strand
CGATTGCTTGCACTTCTCACATATATGTGTTTCTTCTCCCACAATTCTCTCTTTACTTCCTCTCCTCTAAATTTGCGCAATGCGGCGTGGCGGCTCATAACACGACCAGCTCCATGGCATGTGGAGCCGAAGGTCTCTTCCATTGCCTTCTGTATGCCCACAAGTACATAAGAGCCAGTGCCCATATCCCCAGGAATGAGAACAGGCTGGCCCACATCCCTATATAATTGCGATAACTCTTGCCTTCCTGCTGCAAATGCCCTTGTAGCACCTTTTCTATGCACATAAACCTCCATCCTCTTTCCATCAACTATGTGCTCCTCTAATTTTGCAATATTATGAGCGACACCATATACAAGATGCATGCCCAGGTCCTCGGGATCCTCACCAAATACTTTGCCGAAGGACTCGCGTACCCAATGGGTTATTAGTTGCCTGTTAGTGAATCCAAAATTGGCTGCTGCGCTCATGGCTTTGAAGTAATCTTCTGCCTCTTTGCTTTTCACGGGCGCGCATGCTAACTGAGGATCTACCAATTTTATCCCATACTTTCTTGAGGCTTGTTCCATAACTCTTATGTAATCGCTGGCAACTTGATGCCCGAGACCTCTAGAGCCAGTATGAATCATAACGGTAATTTGCCCCTCATGAGTTATGCCAAATTTCTTAGCTACATCTGGCAAGAAGATTTTCTCAACCTTTTGTACCTCCAAAAAGTGATTACCCGCACCCAAAGTGCCAAGCTGCGGGGCACCTCTGTTCTTTGCCTTATCACTAACTTTTGTATGATCTGCAAATTTAATGCTTCCTCCCTCCTCCAGCCTTTCCAAATCCTCATCCCAGCCATAACCATTCTCAACAGCCCATTTGGCCCCTAAATCAAGAACTTTGTTTAATTCTCCAACATTCAATCTTAATTTGCCCTTTTCACCAACACCTGAGGGGACATTCATAAATATATTATCCACGAGCTCTTTTAACTTGGGCCTTACATCCTTTTCATCCAAATTTGTTGTTAATAATCTAACACCGCAATTTATATCGTAGCCTACACCTCCTGGAGAGATTATTCCCTCCTCACCATCAAAGGCAGCCACACCACCTATAGGAAAACCATAGCCCCAATGAATATCGGGCATGGCCATACTAGCTTTAATAATTCCTGGAAGAGTGGCAACATTTGCAACTTGCTCAGGCGCGTTGTCCACTTTTATCTGCTCAATCATATGCTCTGATGCAAATATCACACCGGGAACACGCATCCCTTGCTTGTAGCTCTTTGGTATCTCCCAGCGAAAAGAGTCAATTTTTTTAATGGGTCCATTCCACATAAATCATCACCGATTGAAGATTGAAAATTCCTATTTAAACTTATCACCATGGAGGCTGGGGTGGAAGAATTGTAGCTTTTTCCTTTCTAGGATTATTCTCAAGCTCTTTAAATCCAAAATAAAGAACTATGGCTGCAATGAAGGATAAGAAAATGTATATTATTGCCCCTACTTTTATCGTTGTATTATCATACTTTTCACCTATACGATAAATTGCAATAATAAGTAGTATTATCCCTATCAAGCCCACAACACCAAATATAGAAAATACTCCAAAATAAACCATCGGAGATTGGAAATTATTTGGTGGAAAAGTCCAGAAAATTGGAAATATAATGGGCAAAGAAAAGGAGCCGAATAAGAGGAGCAAAGCTCCTATTTTTCCAAAGGATACATTGGGCATAATGGTTTCCATAATTTTAAATCCTTGCCATAGATAGTAAACAAAAATTATAGTTCCTATAAGAGATAAAATACCTGAAGGTATGAAAACTGTATAGAAGAGATGAACTGGTTCTGGATTACCTCCCATTGTAACAAGAGAGGAGGAAATTAGAAAGGAGACCATAACACCTATAAAAATTACACCAATTATCCCAAAAATAAAATTTATAAGAAAGGCAGTAGAGAATTTACGAAAAGCCTCTTTCTCATTATCGGATGACATCTACACCATACTGTTTTCTTAGCTCTTCTTCAGTTACCTTGCCTAATATCTGCTTGCTCTTAACTCCCGTGGCAACCACGAGCACCGAAATTCTACGCTCGTAAGTTGGGTCTATTGCACATCCCCAGATTATCCTTGCATTCTTTGCCACTTTCGTGTGCAATTCTTCAACAGCTCTTTCTGCTTCACTTATTGTCATATCAGGCGAGCCAACCACATTTACAAGAACTCCTGTGGCTGTTGAAATATCCACCTCCAGTAGAGGAGAATTAATCGCATCCTCCAAAGCTTCTAAAGCTCTTTCCTCTCCTGCTCCCTCGCTCTCACCAAGGCCTATCATTGCCACTCCACCATCTTTCATAACAGTTTTAAGATCATTGAAATCCAAATTCACCAATCCTGGCTTAGTGATCATCTCTGTTAAGCCCTTTATAGCACGCATCAAAACCTCATCTGCAAACTTAAATGCTTGGTTCAAAGGTAATCTTGGCACTAGCTCTAATAGCTTATCGTTTGGTATAGTGATAACGGTATCAGCCGTCTCCCTTAATTTATCCAAGCCCCATTCTGCATTCTCCTCTCTCATTCTTCCCTCAGCTTTGAATGGAAGGGAACATATTGCAATAGTTAAAGCACCAAGCTCTTTGGCAATCTGAGCAATAACAGGAGCGCTACCTGTGCCTGTTCCTCCTCCCAAACCACAGGTTATGAATACCATATCTGCCCCTTGAAGAACATCCCTTATCTTATCTTCAACCTCTCTAGCCGCTTCCATACCCATCTGAGGTAATGCTCCCGCACCTAAGCCCCTTGTTATCCTCTTTCCTAATAGAATCTTGCGATGCGCTTTAGTTATTAACAAGTGTTGAGCATCTGTGTTTGCAGCTATAAGCTCAACATTTCCATATATGCCCTCTTCCATAATTCGATTGATCGTGTTACTTCCTCCGCCCCCACAACCAACAATTTTTATATTCGTTTTCAAACTTTTAAGCATTTCTTCAAGCTCTTTATCTTCTTGAGTTTCAACAACTACATTCTGTGGCTCTTCAGCTTTCACTTCAGCCCTAGCCAAAGCTTCCTTAATGAGAGACTTCATCAAGCATCACCCTAAATGTGTATGAAATTCTACATATAAAAAGTTTTAGATAGATTAAAATCCAAGCTTAGGACAATCTCTTTATTATCTCATCTGCCACTTTTTTTCCACTTAGGAGCATCCCGCCGAATATTGGGCCCATTCTTGGAGAACCAAATACTGCGTTGGCAGCCATACCTGTTACAAATATGCCGGGATAAACCTCTTTCACATTATCCACAATAACTCTTTCGGCTATCTCTGCATCCATACTGTGCTCTCCCTCTATACTGCCCGATGGTGTATTTAATTTTATATTATTCTTCCTTACCAAAGTCTTTACTACCTCGCTCTCGTGGCCAGTGGCATCTACAACGTACTTAGAGTATATAGATAATGGATCTATGGGCAACTCTCCAATTACACTCCAATTTATAACTAAACCAGAAACTCTGTTATTCTTTATGATAACATCCTCCGCACCAATTAAATTGAAAATTTTTGCTCCTTCCTTAGTGGCATGATAGGTAAGAGAAGCTACAGAATGTACAGAGTCTGCCACATAGTAATCTCCAAATTTTTCATATTTTATTGAGAAATCGTCCAATATATGCCTAGCATCTTCCTGCACTACTATTTTATTGAACATCATACCTCCGCCCCACATTCCTCCTCCGATGCTCAGGCGCCTGTCAAATATAGCCACTTTTTTCTTTGCTTTAGCAAGATAGTAAGCAGCCGTTAACCCCGAAGGGCCTGCACCGACTATTGCTACATCCAAATTTGTATAGTCCAAGAGGTCTTTCATATAATTTTCCACTATTAGCTTGGTAATTTCAACTTCATCGAGCATGGATGTGGGTATTGCATCTACTTATAAACAATTTTTCATTTTCTTTTTTGATTATCCTAATAGGTAAGGATGAAAAAACCCTTAAAAAGAGGGAATGTAAGGATTAACTATGGGAGAAGTACTAATAGTAGAGCATGGCCTATCTATGCGTAAGTTATACCCTATAATATTCAAAGGCAAAAAATTGATATTTGCCAATACTCCAGAGGATATTATAAAAATTTATAGGGAGAAAGAGCCTTCTTTAGCTCTAATACTTTCAACTAATCCAAATGATGTTGACATTGTAAACTTGATAAAAATTTTGAGCAAAAAAACTAAGATAATATGGATCGGAGGTGAAGATAAATTCGATGAAATAAAGGAGAGGGTTGATGCATCCTTTAGTCCACCATTTGGATTCGATGATTTCATATTGAAGTACCAAGAGCTAATTAAGGTATAAACCTTGCATACTTTCCACTTTTATGTTCCTCCCTTAAATTTTGATAAATCAATCCATTTTCAACAGCCATCTTCTCAATATCATCTCCTTGTCTAACAACCTTTGCGGGAATGCCTAGAACCAAGCTCTTTGGAGGGATTTTTGTTCTTGAAGTTACCACAGCTCCTGCACCTATAACACTTCCGTCTCCTATTTCTGCACCATTTAATATTACTGCATGAATTCCCACAATAACATTGTTTCCAATTTTAGCAGCATGCACCACTGCCATATGCCCAACTGTAACATTCTCTCCAATAATAGTTGGCTCATTATAATCAACATGCACAACGGCATTATCCTGAATGTTTGTGTTTTTTCCAATTTTTATGTAAGATACATCCCCGCGTAGCACTGCACCATCCCAGACACTTACTCCTTCTCCTATCTCAACATCACCTATGATTGTAGCTGTAGGAGCTATGTATACAGATTCATGGATTTTTGGCTTTATTATCTCCATAAATGGGAATTGCGTTTTGGAAATAAAATTTACCCATTACCCTTATATAACACAAAAATTATTACCCCCTATGGAAGTGGAAGATTTATTTGATACAATAGAAGAATCCCTGCTTGACATCCTAGCTCGCATAGACGATGGTGATGAAAAAGCACTGGAAGATTTGAAAAAAATTAAAGTTTATGTTAGGGACCTTAGTGACGTTTTATCAATCATAGATGATAAAGATACAATTAAAGACTTTGAGAGAAAATTAGATATATTAAGCAAAAAATTTGATGATTTTCTAATGGATATTGTACGTGTAACTGGCTAAACTGTATATCTTTCAATTTTTATTTTTCTCATTGCATTGTTAGCAGCTATATTCACTACATCGTAGAGATGTGCAGATGTTGGGCAATAAGCATGCTCCATAAAAGCAACATCCCATATCTTTCCTCCGCCACGCATCAATGCAGAAATTATATCAATTTTCTTTGAAGCCATATAACCAACGGCTTGAGCACCTTTTATTCTTCCTTCATTGTCTGTAAAAATTTTAAAAAAGATCTCATACTTTGAATAAGGAGTTATTGTAGAATGCCCCCTTCCACTAATCTCTCCCCTCTCTCCCACACATGCAACTTCAAAATTTCCCATTGCAGATACAAATGCTCCTGTATGCTTCGTGTATATGGCATCACCACCAGCAGCGTTTATTCCCGCTACTATCCCTTCTCTAGCTGCTATGGTTGCAAGTTGTAAAATTCCATACGGTGTACGGGCGCAATCTCCCACAGCAAATATCTCTGGCAAAGAAGTTTGCATTCTCTCATTTACTATTATGTAGCCTTTATCATCCATATTTACCTTTCCCTTTAAAAGTTCCGTATTAGGTCTAACTCCTGCACTTAGAATAACCATATCCGCATCAATACTCTCACCATTTACTATCACACCTTTAACCTCTTCATCCCCCAATATTTCTTCAACCTTACTATTGCAAAGGCATTTGATTCCCATAGATTCCAATCCATCCTTAACAATACTAGCCATATCTTCGTCAAGTGCCTTTGGAAATGGATGAGATAGCATCTCAACAATGGTTACATCCAAACCTCTTTTGCGAAGAGCATAAGCCATCTCCATCCCTATTGCACCTGCTCCTATGACCAAAGCTTTTTTAGCTTTTTTTGCCCATTCATTTATCATCCTTGCATCTTCAACGGTTCTAACGGTGAACACTCCATTTTTCTCTACTCCCTTTATTGGAAGCACAGACGGTCTTGCACCTGCAGAATATATTAATTTATCATACTCAATCTCTTTAATTTCATCGCTCCCAACTTTTCTATAAAGCACTTTTTTATTCTTAGTATCAATCTCAACTGCTTCATGCTCAAGTAGCACATCAATCCTTGGAGTTCTTGGGAATGGATGAATAATTTCCTTAATATCTATAGCACCCTCAACAACAAGCGGTATTGAGCAAGGAGAGTAGGTTTCATAGCTTCTTCTCTCAATAATAGTTATTTTCTCATTTTTATTGAACTTACTTATCCACCTTGCTGCATATATTCCTCCAGTTCCTAAACCAATGATTACTATCATAGTTGGGGTAATGCATTACGAATTTATTAATTTTTTGAAGAAAAAAAGAAATATTATTACGAAAATAGTAAAATAAATCTCAAATCTTAGAATTAAACTCTTAGAAAATATTATTAAGGCTACACAAATGCAGGAATGTGGAGATAGAACAGAGAATCAAAGAACTTGAGGAGGAGATAAAAAGAACGCAGTACAACAAGGCTACTGAGAAGCATATCCTTCGTTTAAAAGCCAGAATTGCATACTTGAAAAAGGAACTAGAGGAGAAGAAAAAGAAAGAGAAGGCTCAGAGGACAAAGGGAATTAAAAAAAGCGGAGATGCCATGGTCTCATTAATAGGACCCCCAAGTGTAGGAAAGAGCATGCTTTTCAATATACTCACAAATGCAAAGAGTGAGGTGGCAGATTATGCATTTACAACCCTTGAAATTCATCCGGGAATTTTAAAGCATAAAGGGGCAGAAATACAACTCTTAGATATGCCAGGGTTGATTGAAGGTGCTTCATACGGGAAAGGTAATGGAAGGGAAATTTTAAGCGTGGCTAGAAATTCTGACTTAATCCTGCTCGTGCTTGATATTTACACCATAGATTATCTTGAAATAATTCTCAGGGAATTACACAATTTTGGGATAAGGGTAAATGAGAATGAGCCAAATATTTCAATAAAAAAGAAGGATAAAGGAGGAATAAACGTAGCTTCTACAGTTCCATTGAGCATGGATATTGAAAGCATAAAGGCGATAGTTAGGGAATTTGGATTTGTAAATGCAGATATTTTGATAAAAGAGGATATTGCCCCAGAGCGCTTAATGGATTTCTTATCTGGAAACAGGGCATATATACCAGCTATACTCGTTATAAACAAAATAGACCTTGCAGACAAGGAATTCTTGAATGAAATAAAAGAAAAATTGCATTATTGGAATCCTATATTCATCTCCGCAAAGGATAGAATAAATTTGGAAGAATTGAAGGATGAAATATTTAAAGCATCTGGATTAATGCGCATTTACCTAAAGCCCCAAAGTGGTAAGATAGATTACGATGCACCATTAATTTTGAAAAAAGGTGCCACAATAGAGAATGTGTGTAAATCTTTGCATAGAGATTTTATAAGGAAATTTCGCTACGCCATGGTATGGGGCAAGAGTGTAAAGTTTCCAGGGCAGCATGTGGGGCTTGAGCACAAGCTTATGGATGAAGATATAGTTAGATTAGTGATAAGAAGATAATTTATTTTTTCAATGTAAACTCTGAATATTGTACAGTATTTTTGAAATATGTCTTTTTCTTTGTGAGCTCAAACCCAAATTTCTTAGCCGCGGAGAGCAAATCATAGTTGAGGAAATCCTCTGCAAGGGAGCATTCAAATCTCTCTATAAGAATCTTAAACCATCTTGGGGCTTTTGCAAGCTCTATTTGATTGTAATCTAAAATGAAAAATCTCCCACCATTTTTCAAAATATTTCTCACATTCTCAAAAATCCTTTCCTTATCCTCTGGCTCAAATCCATGAAAAGCTAAGGATATGAGAGCAACATCAAAGTAATTGTAAAATTTTGGCGTAAATTCTTTTCTTATATCATGCCTTAGAATCTTTATATTCCCATACTTTCTCGTTTTTTCCTTTGCCCTTTTGAGCATATCTGGGGAGATGTCAAATCCTACAACCACGCCATCATCTCCAACTCTATCCGATAGTAGTATGGCATTTCTCCCATTACCCACGCCAAGCTCTACCACTTTATCTCCATAGCTCACCTTTGTTTCTTCATACATCAATTTCCTTATGAATTTTCCATAATAGAATAGGGTGAGAAAATCAAGAAGCTCATCATAATGCCTCGCTTCAAAGCCCGTGATAACTACACTAACCCTCGGATTGCCCATAAAAGTACAAAATGGTAGAGTATTAATAATTTTCCAAATTGTTAATATAATATGATGCGATAAATCCCCAATGATCTGCGGTGTTGATGAGGCAGGAAGAGGCCCTGTTATAGGTCCTTTGGTAGTAGCGGGTGTTTGCGGAGATGAAAGCGTAATTGCATCTTTAGGAGTTAAAGATTCAAAAAAATTGAGTGCTAAGAGGAGGGAAAAATTGGCGGAAGAGATTAAAAAAGTTGCTTCAAAGATAGTAGTTATAAGAGTTGAGCCAGAGGAGATTGATGCACTGCGGGAAAAGATGACTCTGAATGATATAGAAGTTGAACTCTTTGCAAAGGTAATTTCGCAATTGGAGGGGGATAGAGTGTATGTGGATGCAGCCGATGTTAATGAGGAAAGATTTGCCGAGGAGATAAAGACAAAATTGGGAAAGGATGTGGAAATTATATCAGAGCACAAGGCAGATTCAAAGTACCCAATAGTTAGTGCTGCATCCATAATTGCAAAGGTGGAAAGAGATAGAATAATTGAAGAATTGAAGGAAGAATTGGGAGAGTTTGGCTCAGGTTACCCTGCAGATGAGCGAACAAAGAGATTCTTAGAAGAGTATGTTAGGGAGCACGATGAATTGCCACCACACACAAGGCACTCTTGGAAAAGTGCAAAGAGAGTAATGAAGGAAAAAGAGCAGAAGAAATTGGGGGATTTCTAGTGGAATTTGAAAGTATTGATTCTTACATATCCTATTTCTCAAAATTAATAAATTTAGAAAGGGAGGAAGAGATGCGCCGCCACTGGGAAGAGATAAAGAAATTGAGTGGGAAGAAGAGGGAAAAATTGGGAAGGGCAATTTTAAATTTAAAGGGAAAATTCATTGGTAGAGGTTTAGGCGGTGCCTATCTTGTAAAATTCTCCCGGAAGGATATGCCCGAAAACGAAATTATGGTTGGAGATATTGTAATTGTGAGCATTGGCAAGGTCTCTCCAAAAAATCCTCAAGCCACAGTTTATGAGAAGGGAAAGAGGTACATTATCCTCTCATTTCCAAAGAGACCTCCAAAATTTGTTTACGGCAAAGGAGTGAGAATTGACCTTTATGCTAATGATATAACATTTCAAAGGATGCTCGGTGCTTTGCAATCCTTAAAAGATAAGGACAAATTGAGGATAAGGGCAATACTATTGGGAAAAGCTAATCCCGAAATTTCCAAAGTGGCAGTTAAGTTAGAGAATAAGAGATTAAACGATTTTCAGAGAAGAGCCGTGGAAGAGCTTCTCGGCTCTGAGCTTTTTTTGATTCATGGCCCTCCTGGAACGGGAAAGACAACAACTCTCGCAGAGGGAATAATTCAAATGGTTAATAGGGGCTATAAAATTTTGGCCACAGCGGATTCAAATGTGGCAGTGGATAATTTGGTGGAAAAATTAGCACATAAAGTTAAGGTTGTAAGGGTTGGACATCCTGCAAGGGTGAGCAAAAATATAATTGAGCATACTTTGGACTACATTGTTGCTCAGGATATAGAGTACAAAAAGGCAATGGAGATTTGGGAAAAGATTGATAGCATGAGAGAAGAGCAGGAAAAATACAAAAAACCTACACCACAATGGAGAAGGGGTATGGGGGATGATGAAATTGTTTATTTGGCAAATGCTTCTCGGAGCTACCGAGGAATTCCAGTGGATATTATGAAGAATATGGCACAATGGATCAAGATTCAGAGAAGGATTGAGGAGTATGTTAAGAAGGCAAAGAAAATGGAATATAGGGCAATAAAGAGAGTTTTAGAAAATGCAGAAGTTATATGCACAACGAATTCCACAGCAGGTAGTGAATTGCTATACGATATGAATTTTGACTTCGTGGTTATAGATGAGGCAACCCAATCTATAGAACCATCTTGCTTAATTTCAATGATAAAAGGTGAGAGATATGTTATGGCAGGAGACCATAAGCAGTTACCTCCGACCATAATGAGTTATAAGGCAAGAGCATTGCAATTAACCCTGTTTGAGAGATTCATAAAGATGTATCCTCACCTATCCATAACTCTAAGGGTACAGTACAGAATGAATGAGAAGATAATGAAATTTCCATCAAGGTTCTTCTACAACGATTTATTGATTGCCCATCTAAGCGTTAAAAATAGAAGCATTGAGGATTTGGGAGTAAAAGTGAAGAATTTGGAAGAGCCAATGAAGAGCATATGCGAACCACAATCCATAATTGTATTCTTAGATATGCAAAATTGCAAGGAAGAAAAGAGAAAGGGCTCTACCTCATACTACAATGAATGCGAGGCAAAAATGGTAAAAGAAATTGTGAATTGTCTTTTAAAAATTGGATTAAAAGAAAATCACATTGGAATAATTACTCCTTACGATGACCAGGTGGATTTGCTGCGCACCATGATTGAAGGTATTGAGATAAAATCTGTGGATGGTTTTCAAGGAAGAGAGAAGGATGTTATCATAATCTCCTTCGTTCGTTCCAATGATAATGGAGATATCGGCTTTCTAGACGATTTAAGGAGATTAAATGTTGCAATTACTCGTGCAAAGAGAAAGTTAATTATGCTTGGGAATGCAAATACACTAAGCTCAAATGAAGTGTATGCAAAATTGATTGATTATACCCGATCTGAAGGAAAATTTTTAAAGATTGAATAGCATTCTTAATTATGTTTGACCCTGCAGAATACGATTCATGGTACGACAGACATAAGGATATATTTGAAGCAGAGCTCAATGCCTTAAAGCCCATAGTTGAAAAATACCCATCTCCAAAATTGGAAATTGGGGTTGGCACAGGCAGATTTGCTCATGCCTTGGGGATAGAATATGGAATCGACCCTGATAAAAATATGCTGGTATATGCGAAGAATAGAGGAATAATGGCAGTGGAGGGATGTGGAGAAGAATTACCATTTAAGAGCAATAGATTCTATTTGGTTCTAATATCCACATCGCTCCCATTCTTTAAGAATGCAAGAAAAGTAATAGAGGAGAGCTATAGAGTATTGAAGGATGATGGAGGTATTGCTATTGGCTTCATACCTCGCAACTCTTACTTTGGAAGAAAATATACGAAAATGGGGGAAGAAGGAGATGAAAGATTTAAAAACGCCCATTTTTACACAATGGATGAGGTAGAAAAACTCTTAGAAGATTTGTTCTTCATAGTAAGAGTGAAAAGCACGCTCTTGGGTGAGGAAATAAAAAGAGAGGTTGTAGAAGGATATAATCCAAATGCGAGTTTTGTTGCAGTTGAAGGTATAAAAATTCAAAATGTTTAAGAAGTATGAGCTTATGCCTCACCTATGTTCTGCCCAAAATGCGGATCTTTAATGTATCCCAAAGATGGAAAATGGGTTTGCCCAAATTGCGGATATGAAATGCCCATTGATGAGAATAAGAGCCAAGAAATCGTGGCTGAGGCAAAGGAGAAAGAGATGATTGTCATATCTTCTGAGGAGGAGTTAAAAGCATTACCTTACGATGAAAGTGTTGTATGCCCCAAGTGCGGACATCAGGGCGCTTATTGGATGCTCCAGCAAACAAGGGCTG
>WAKY01000024.1 GCA_015523135.1 Candidatus Aciduliprofundum sp. | reverse complement strand
TAGCCCTTTGATTCCTATTACTCTAACTCTATCAGCAAGCTCTTTGCCCAATCTATACTTATCTTTTTTAAGAACTCCAGAGTATCCAAGAAGTTTTATACCCAGAACTTTACCTCCTTTCTTTAGCATATTTTTTATTATCTTTGACTCTGTTTTTTCAAATATCTCAGTTAAATCGTATATTTTCTCATCCACCCTTGCTTTTCTCTCCCGTAAAATTTCTGCTATCTCTTTTAGCATCTCCTGTCTCTCAATCTCCATATTTACCCACTTTGGAATCATATTAAGCTTGGATGCCCCTTTTATTTCCACTCTACCCTGTCCTGTGGATATATTTATATCTTGCCTTATAGTGCCTACTCCTCTACGCACTTTCTTTGTAGCTCTCAATATGTATCCTATTTTTTGAGCAGCTTCTTTCACCTCTTCTCCATTTTTCATATCCGGAGCAGTTGAGATTTCAATTAAAGGAATGCCCAAGCGATCTAAGCGATAAACTACATAGTCATCCTTTTCTTCAATTTTCCTCGCTGCCTCCTCCTCTAAACATATTGTTGGAATTCTTACCTTTCCAAAGGAGGTTTCAATGTATCCATCCATGGCAATAAGAGCTGTTCTCTGGAATCCAGAAGTGTTGCTACCATCTATTACTATTTTTCTCATAACATGAATCTCATCCACAATCTTTGTGTGGAGCATTAGGGCAACTGTTAATGCCACATCAAGAGCTTCTCTATTCAAATCGTGAGGTGGCTCTTCATCCGCTTCTACCAAGCATGAATTATCCGTTGCCTCGTATATGAATTTTCTGTGCTTCAAGCTCTCTTCAATGGCGGCTTTATCTATTTCGCCCATTTCACTCTGCGTGGGCCTCAAAACTCTTTCAAATTTATAAATCACATTATCGCTTAATTTTGATTCGCAATCACAAAAAAGCTTCTTTGTTGCAAGTTGCTGATGAATTTCAAGCCCACTCTTCACCATGTTATCATCCTCCTCGCTGAGAGCTCGCCCCTAAGATTTATAGGCAAAAGCTCTTTTGCTTTTTGCACATCATAATTTCCAAGAAGCCACATCAATTTTATGTAAGCAACCTCTGGCAGCATATCCTCTAGAGGAATAACGCCTGCCTTTTTCAGCTCTCTTCCTGTAGAGTAAACATTCAAATTTACCCTTCCATAAAGGCATTGGGAAGTCATACCTATTATCATTCCATCCCTTATCTTTTCTCTTATGCTCTTTAGAAGATGTGTTCCCACATGTCCTAACCCGGTGCCCATAATTATGGCTCCATGCATACCCTCAAGCATTCTTTCAAACATATATTCATTTAATCCGGGATAATAATAGATAAGGGCAACTTTTTCATCCATCTTCTCTAAGAGAACATTATCCTCATCTTTTTTCTTATACTCTTCATAAAATTTTACTTCATCTCCCCTAACTTCTCCCAAGGGCTGAGAGTTTATGCTCTTAAAAGCGTCCCTGCGAGAGGTGTGCATCTTTCTTACTCTTGTAGCTCTATGAATGTGGCAATAATCGTCGCTCATTGTGGCATGCATAACAACAGCTACTTCGCCCAAATCGCTTTTGGCAACTTTAACAGCGGATAGGAGATTCATATAGGCATCGCTGCTTGGCCTGTCAGAGCTTCTTTGAGCTCCCACAAATACTATGGGTCCTGATTGTCTCTCAAACATAAAAGATAAAGCTGCGGATGAGTAGCTCATTGTATCTGTGCCATGGGGTATAACTACCCCTTCCGCATTATCCAACTCTTTCTTTACATGCCTTGCTAGCTTGATCCAGTACTCTGGCTTCATATCCTCACTTAAAATATTGAAAAGAACTTCCGCTCTGACATTACATTCCTCTTCTATTTCCGGCACTGAGAATATTAAATCTTCTGCAGTTAATGCGGGATGCACAGCTCCCGTTCTATAATCCACATAGCTCGCAATAGTACCACCTGTGCCTATTATAGATATTGTGGGCAAACCTTCTTTTCTTTTTATCTCTCTTTTAACTCTCTTTTTCTTTTCACCTTTTTTTAGGATTTTTATCTCCAAGGGCACTATGCCAATATTATAACCATTATCAAGTTTGAGAATGACTATATTCTTATCGCTAAATTTATTTTTAGGCATTAAAACTCCCCTGAATATGCCTTTATTCGTCTTGGCTTCTACATAATCTCCAGGCTCAGGATTCATAAAGGGGTATGGGCAAAGAATTATTAACTTTTATCTCAAATCCCAAAATTGTTTATTCTGAGCATATTTTAATTCTTCTTTTAGTACTCTCTTTGCAACCTCAAACTCATCCTCGTAGGGTATCTGCAATATCCTAGCTGCAGTTGTAAGTCCTATGCCGCGTCCCGCAAGCGCTATGGCCGCAGCTCTTTTATGCACTCTTAGAAGATGAGAAATTGCCATCATTCTATCAAGCTCCTTTCTCTCTTCCCTCGTGAATTTTTTCTTTTTCAAAATCTTGAGCTTATCCTCCTCGTAGGGCTTTAAAAGAGTCACCCTTACACTGCCACAAAACGGGCAAACTGGTTTTTTAAAATCTTTGACCTTGATATGCACACTCTTTCCACAGGATAGGCAGGCAAGAATCGTGTCTTCCTCTAACAATCTTTTATAAACGGCTTCTATAATAGGCCTTGTTGCTATAATCGGCGAGACCAAGTCCCCATGCTCTTCCATAAGTACCTTGCTTTCCTCACTTATCTCTCTAACGATTATTTTTGTCTTACCTTTTCTTATATTTTCCAGTATTGAATTTACAACTTCAACATCCATATAATCAAAGCTCATCTTGTTGAGAACTTCCTCGTATAAAGGCGTGCCCTTGTACGCATCAACAATCTTTTCAATTCTTATTCTCTTCATATCTGCTCCTTTCTTTATCACTCCCATCTTCTTTGCCACATGCATGAATATGTAATTGAATAAACGAGAATTCTTAGCAATTATTCTCACTAATCCCTCCACATTTCTCAATTTCTGCAATAATTCTTTCACATAGGGAGCATTCACATGGGGGTTGAAAAGGGCAATATGGTATGGAGAAACTGAAAATTCTACACTCTCCCCTATTTTTTGAGAGAGAATAGATGAAAGAATCAAAGCAAGTGTGTAATTTGCCTTGCTTCCTCCTCGGACACCAATGAAAACTATGCCATTTCCATTTTCTATAACTATTCTTTCATTATTCCAATCCATTTTCCAATTTTCAAGAATTTTCCTAGCTGCGAAATTAAGATATTTCATATCTGGCTCGTGAGAAGCAACTTGGTAAGGCACAGGTATTTCTTCTCCCACCCATGAAGGAGGCATTGCTATATCCCTCAAATATTCCACAAGAACTTTATCCTCTTTTATATCCACTATTCTCCAAGCCATACCGTTCATAACAAAGCTCTCTCCATAATTGAGGGTGGATACAAAGCTCTCATCCAAAGTGCCTATAAAATCTCCATTTAGGGTTATAACCTTGTACAATTTCTCATCTGGAATCATTGATATGTTCTGATAGAAATATTCCCTTCCCCCTCTCGTCTTTCCGAAAGCTATGCCATCGTACCAGATTTTGCCTATATCTTTCATAAAATTCAAGATATTTACGAATTCTTCAAAGCTAAGATTTCTAAATGGATAAGCATTTTTAACAATTTCATAAGCTTCTCTAACATTCATCCTTCCTTCAGAATTTGCCATGGCTACAAGCTGATTTGCAAGTACCATTAATGGCTTCTCTCTTATCCTTACCTTCTCTACCTTTCCCTTGTGGAGGAGGGAGAGTATGGATGCAGATTCCCAGAGCTCTACTGGTGTATGGGCAAATATGGTGCCTTTTGAGACCTCATCAATTCTATGTCCCGCCCTCCCGATTCTCTGCAAGAGTTTTGTAACCTGCCTTGGTGAGTTAAATTGTATTACAAAATCAACAATGCCCACATCTATTCCCAGTTCCAAGGAGGATGTGCATATTAGTGCCTTTAGCTCTCCCCTCTTAAATTTATCTTCCGCCTCAATCCTAACTTTCCTGCTTAGAGAGCCATGGTGTACTTCAATTGGAGGATTCGCAAAGAGAAGGCGATACCTCATACCTATATCTTCGGCTGTGCATCTTGTGTTTGTGAAAACTAAAGTAGCTTTTGCTTTTTTTATCTCTTCCCACATTTCCATAAGGGTAGAGGCGTAATCTACATCACTTCCCATAATCTGAGCTTCTTTTTCATATTTCTTCTCTGGAGCTCTTATATTCACATCTATCCTCTTGCGAAGTTTTACTTTCACAATCTCAATGCTTTCATTGGGAGCTAAGAACTTTGCAATCTCTTCTGGATTTCCTACGCTTGCAGATAGACCTATAATTTGAAAATGGGTCATTTTTCGCAATCTCTCAAGTCCTACAGCGAGCTGTGCACCTCGCTCATCGCTGGCAAGCTCATGAATTTCGTCTATGACAACAAATTTTACACTTTTCAAACTCTCTTTTAATCTCTTTCCCAAAAACATTATTTGAAATGTCTCAGGAGTGGTAATTAAAACATCCGGAGGATGGAGAGATAGTTTCCTTCTCTCATAGGAGGTTGTGTCTCCATGTCTCACAGCAATTTTCAATCCTAATTTTTTTCCAAAATATTCTAATCTCTTTAAAAGATCCCTATTCAAAGCTCTCAAAGGAGTTATGTAAATACACGCAATTTTTCCATAATCTCCCTCCACTAATTTATGAAATATAGGTAACATAGCCGCTTCTGTTTTTCCACTTCCAGTTGGAGATACGAGCAATACATTTTTTCCTTCCAATATATAAGGTATTACCTCTCTTTGAGGCTCAGTAGGCTCGAATATACCTTTTTTTTCTAGAACTTTTTGAATGGTGGGATGCAGAGTCTCAAACACGCTCTTGTGTAGAAATAAAAATATAAAAATTTATTTCAAAATAGAAAGATTAGGGCTATGCCTATAACAGCTATGAGAGCTCCAAATATGCCCCTTAAATTTATTTTTTCTCTGTATGCTATATAAACAACTGGAATTATCATTATGGGGGTTGTAGATAGTAGAGTAGATGCTATTCCAACCTGTGCATACTTTATTGCAATCATTGAGAGCCAAAGTCCAATGAATGGACCTATAAAAGAACCAATAACTACGAGCTTAAGTGCATATTTGTCCTTTAAGCCAACCAATATATGTTTTGGTTTTTTCCATAAAATAAGGGTAAGCCATATAACTGGTAAGGCCGCAAATACCCTAATTACCGTTGTTGGAAGTGGTTCTAAGGGAATGGAAGAACAAAACATCCCATATTTTGATAGAACTACCCCTATACCTTGCCCTAAAGCAGCTATTGTACCAAATATAGTGCCTTTTACAACATGATTTTTAAGTTTTCTCTCTTTCTCCCTTTTTTCAACTATTACAATCCAAATACCAAATAAAACCAAAAATATCCCAATTAGTGCTAGATATGAGGGTACCTCACCTAAAAGGTAAAATCCACCAATTAGCGAGAATATTGGGGCTGTAGAGGAAACTAATATTGCTTTTCTTGGACCTATCTCAATTAAAGCTCCAAAGTAAGCCAAATCTCCAACGGCGAGTCCTATTATACCGCTAAGCGATAGTATGGCTATTTGATTATAACTTGCATCTGGAAAAAACGCTCCATAAATAATGAAATTTGAAATGGAGAAGAGAAATGCACTAATTGCTATTCTTAATGCATTTAAATTCAGAGGATCTATTCTATTTCCAACAGTGGTAAATATTGTTGAGGATATACTCCACATAAAAGCTGCCGTTAAAGCTGCAATATAACCACCAATTTGATACATTTGAGCCTTGATGCAAATATTACTATTTAACTTTGCTATTAGAAATTTTTATATAGAAGAATATTTTTTCATTTTTGAGGTGATGAGAATGGAGATATCCGAGATGAGAGAGTGGGAAAGGATATCTGCGCATTCTCACATTCTTGGACTGGGGCTTGATGAGAATTACAAAGCTCTGAGAAAAGCAGATGGAATGATAGGACAGATGGAGGCCAGAGAGGCAGCAGGTATAATTGTAAAGATGATTAAAGAGGGTAAGTTTGCAGGTAATGCAATCTTAATTGCAGGACCACCAGGAAGCGGTAAAACTGCCCTCGCTATAGGCATTGCAAAGGAGCTTGGTGAGGATGTACCCTTTGTGCACATTGCTGGCAGCGAGATTTATAGCAGTGAGGTTAAGAAGACAGAATTCCTGACGCAGACATTGCGTAAGGCAATAGGTGTAAGGATCCACGAAATGCGTAATATCTACGAGGGAAAGGTTGAGAGTTTGAGTATGGAGTATATGCAGCATCCTTACAATCCTTATCAGAAGATTCCTGCAACTGCTACAATTACTCTGAAAACGAAGAAAGAGAAGAAAAAATTAAAGATGGACCAGAGCTTTGCTATGCAGTTGTTACAGCAGGGAATTGAAGAGGGAGACATTATTCAAATTGATTCGGATAGCGGAAGGGTAGTAAAAATAGGTATTTCAAAGGATGCAGTGGAAGAGAAGAGCTATGATTTATCCTCAGAAAAGATTATGGATATTCCAGATGGTCCCGTGCTCAAAGAAAAAGAATTTGTTTATACCCTTACCCTCAATGATTTGGATATGATGCAATCTCGCTCTGGAATGGACCTGGCCTCTTTGCTATTTGGTGCCTCTGAGAGAAAAGAGATAAGCGAGGATGTTAGAAGAAGAGTAGATGAGCAGGTTAAAAGATTAGTGGAAGAGGGAAGAGCTGAGCTAATTCCCGGAGTGTTGTTCATAGATGAATGCTCAATGCTTGACATTGAGACATACGCATTTTTAAACAAGGCAATGGAGCAAGAGCTCTCGCCAATAATAATATTTGCAACGAATAGGGGAATAACAACTGTGCGTGGCACTGATATAAAATCGCCCTTTGGCATGCCTCTGGATCTTCTGGATAGATTATTAGTTATAACAACAAAGAAGTACGATGCAGAGGATATGAGAGAGATTATCGCAACGAGGGCTAAGAAAGAAGGAATAAAAATGGAGAAAGACGCTTTGGATTATCTAGTGGAAATAGGACAAAAAGCTTCACTTAGATACGCAATACAGCTCTTAGCTCCAGCATGGGAACTGTCAAATAAGAATGAGATAAAGAAAGAGCACATAGAAAGGGTATACAAGCTCTTCGCAGATGTAAAGCGCTCAGTAAACTACCTGCGCAAGATGGAAGAAGAAATGATCTATGACTAATTTTTTTATTTTTAAAAAATAAAAAATAGAGGGTTTAGTAGATTCCCTGATCTATCATGGAATCTGCTACTTTCACAAAGGCACCTATATTTGATCCAAGCAGCAAGTTTGTAGGCTTGTCGTACTTCTCTGCATACTTTACGCCAGTGTTGAATATGTTCACCATTATGTTGTGTAGTTTCTGATCCACTTCTTCTGCGCTCCAGTATGTGAACTGTGCATTCTGGCTCATCTCAAGACCGCTTACAGCTACGCCACCTGCGTTAGCAGCCTTAGCAGGTCCAAAGAGAACATCATTGTCAAAGTAGAGATTTATCGCATCTAGTGTAGATGGCATATTTGCGCCTTCTACAACAGCTATAAGACCTGCATTAATCAATGTCTTTGCATCTTCTGCATTTATCTCATTCTGGGTTGCACTTGGGAATGCAATATGAACCTCTCCTGCTTCCTTAGCTGCAACTTCCCATGCCTTCTTACCAGCAAACCATGGCAAGTCAAATTTCTCAGCCACTTCCTGCAGGCGTCCATGCTTTATGGCTTTTGTCTCATAAACTGCATTCCAAATATCATCATTTATACCATCTGGTAGATACATAGCACCCTGAGAATCTGAGAGTGTAACAACCTTACCACCAAGCTCGGTAACCTTCTTAGCAGCAAACTGGGCAACATTACCGCTGCCAGATATTGCAACATTATAACCCTTCAAATTCTTCTTGCCCTTGAACTTCTTGAGCATCTCAATTAGGTAGTATGTTGCACCATAACCAGTTGCCTCAGGCCTTATCAAAGAACCGCCCCAATTTAGACCCTTTCCAGTGAGAACTCCTTCCCAGCGATTTACAATCTTCCTATATGCACCAAAGAGATAACCAATTTCGCGTGCTCCTACTCCGATATCTCCTGCAGGAACATCGGTGTTTGGTCCAATATGCCTGTAAAGCTCCATCATAAAGTTCTCGCAGAAGCGGCGAACTTCAGCATCGCTCTTACCATGAGGATCGAAATCAGAACCACCTTTGGCACCACCCATGGGTATGCCTGTGAGAGCATTCTTGAATATCTGCTCAAATCCTAAGAACTTCAAAACTCCAAGAGTGACTGTTGGATGGAACCTCAAACCACCCTTGTATGGGCCTATTGCTCCATTGAACTCAATCCTGTAACCGCGATTAAGATGGATCTCTCCATTGTCATCTTCCCATGTTACACGGAACATAACCACGCGCTCTGGCTCTGTTATTCTCTCTAGAATCTTGTGCTGCATATACTTGGGGTTTCTCTCTATTACAGGTATCAGTGTGTGAAGCACTTCAGTAACTGCCTGATGAAACTCAGGCTGTGCAGGGTTCTTTGCCTTCACATCTTCTATTATATTTTCTACATATTCTTTTGCATTCATATTATCACCTTCTTTTTTAGGCAAGGGGAAATCGCAGCAATAGATATAAAGCTTTCTTGATTGAAAAAGAATATCACGGCTTGTTAAAATTTGAAAAGCAGCCCCGGGAGGATTCGAACCTCCGTCCAGGGATCTCTCCGGGAACATTTGGTTGCAGGAGGTAGAGGAACCCGCTGGTGGTTCCCGCCAGAGTCCCCGATGCTTGACCACTACACCACGGGGCTATGCAAGGGGTAAATATTGCTACGATATTAAAATTTTGCGCAGTTATTGTTATATTTTGCATATCATTATTACACTTTTACCATTATTAAGTAGAAGAACATAGAGCTCATTATTTACTATTGTAATTTGGTCGGGAGAAATTATGTCAAAACTCATATCATCACGGGGGCATATCGGCTTGAAATTTATGCCATTTTCTGAATAAAGAATGTCCTTTCCTATTGCAACTGTTGTACCGTTGTTATGGTAAAAAGGTACCCCGTAAATGTTGTATTTTCCTTCAATTTTGTCAGTAAATGGATTTATCACAAGTAAATTTATATTTTTCTCTAGGGTTTCATAATAAAATATTTTGTTATTCTGTGAAAATGCAAAAACTTCCCATGTTTGGGTATTAGTTACTATCTCTTTGCATCCTGTTTCGCTTATTTTCAAAAGAGCACTTTCTCCATTACTAAGATTTGAAATAGCAACTCCATATGCAAGGTATATTTCATTGTTTAAGGCGAATAAATAACTGTTGAAAATAGAAATCACATTTCCAATTTTGTAAATTTCTGTAAAGTTGTTAAGATTCTGACTTCTCACCAATTCTGCACTACTTCCGTTCTTTCCAAATAGATAAAAATATCCATTTAAAATAAGCATGGAATAAATCTCTAACCTTTGCACATACCAAATTTTCTCAATTTGCAAATTTTCGTTTATTTTCACAATCAATGTGGTTGAATTAGATAGAACTATAGAAAAATATTCAAAATTCTCATAGTTATAACCTCCTATTCTTTCTATTTCATCTGGTACTTCTAGTATTTCTTTCCAGTCTTCACCATTTATAGAGCTCCTATTTTGAACACTCACAATATAAAATGTACCCGTGGTGTTATTTGTGTTCTCAACACTAATCTTGGTATTTGCTCCAAGATATAGCATTGGTTGATTTTTGAAAGAGAAAAATCCAAGTTGGTATAAATAAGATTTCCCTGGTAAGTTTATATTTATCCTTTGAGGTGAGTATTTTTCTCTATTAAAAATAAATACTGCTGATATCGCAGCTATAATCAAAATTGCCACTATAATCATAATTATGAACTTGGATGATATTTTTATCATAGATTGAAATAAAGCATACTCAATATTTAAATTTTTAGAACATAAAACACACCATTTGCAAATGCCACTTCTAAATTTTTACACCGTTTATAGAATTTAAATTTAGATTTAATTATGCCCTCTATCATTCAATCCTTTGAAAAGTTTTATTAGCATACAATCTATTACTATATATCGATTAAAAAACAACGAATAAAATAATGATGGTGTCGAATATGGAAATAAAGAACGAAAATGGAGAAAAAGACGTACCAATCATTTGCCCATATTGCGCTGTAGGATGTAACCTTGAATTAGTGGTAAAAAATGGGAAAGTAGTAAAAACAAAGGTAAGTGGAAGAAATCCCCAGGTAAACGGTAAATACGCTTGTATTAAAGGGTTAACCGTACACGAATTGATAAATCACCCTGAAAGATTGAAAAAGCCACTTATGCGCACATATACAGGATTTAAAGAAGTTTCTTGGAATGAAGCACTAGAATTTATAGCCTCCAGTTTTAAAGATATAAAGGAGAATTATGGTCCAGACAGTATAGGCATACTTTGCTCGGGGAAAGTATTGAATGAAGAAGCTTATCTAATACAGAAGTTTGCAAGAACAGTTATAGGAACCAATAATATAGACACCTGTGCGAGATTATGTCATGCCTCTTCAGAGGTGGGATTAAGAAAAATGTTAGGTTATGGTACAGTAAGCATATGGTGGCCAGATTTTCTTGAGGCAGATACGGTAATTATAGTTGGAGAGAATCCCCGTTTCTCCCATCCAGTACTTTGGAACATTCTTAACGATGAAAATAGAAAGGCTCATGTTATAGTTGCCGATGCTGCTAGAACTCTACCTCTTAAAAATGTGGATATTTACATCAATCCTATGCCTGGAACAGATTTAGTTTGGCTTTGCGGAGTTGCAAAGATAATATATGAAGAGAAATTATATGATGAGGAATTTATAAAAGACAAAACCATAGGATTTGAGTCTTTTATTAGATCTATTGATTGGTGCACCCCAGAGTACGTTGAAAAAGTAACTAAGGTTGAATGGGATAAATTGAGAAAAATCGCACATCTCATTGGTAAAGGAAACAGAACTATATTTATATGGGGTATGGGACTAACCCAGCATGCTCACGGTACTAAAAATGTTATGGCCTTAACTAACTTGGCATTAATGACTGGAAATATTGGGAAACCCGGTGCAGGTGTCGTACCACTTCGAGGACAAAACAATGTTCAAGGAGCTGTAGATATGGGTGCATCACCCACTATGCTTCCTGGATATTATCCCCTATCTGATGATGCCGCGAGATTACACTTTGAAGGAGTGTGGAATTCAAAGATACCCACTCATCCAGGATTATCAGCTACAGAAATGATACACAAAATAGCAGAAGGAAAAATAAAAGCCTTGTATATCATAGGCGAAAACCCCATATTAAGTGAGCCACAGAGTGACTTTGTGAAATGGATGTTACAAAATCTACATCTTTTAGTTGTTCAAGATATATTTATGACAGAAACAGCCAAGTTAGCGCATATTGTTTTGCCAGCCGCCATGATTGGAGAGAAAGAAGGAACGGTTACAAATGCAGCGCGTAGAATTCAGCTAACAGAAAAAGCAATAGAGCCTCCTGGTGAATCTAAGGAAGATTGGAGAATAATAATGGAATTAGCAAAGATAATGGGTTACAATTGGAGCTACACAACAGCGGAAGATATATGGAATGAGATTCGTATGCTAGTACCCATATTTAAAGGTGCAACCTATAGAAGATTGAGGAGAGGATATGGTCTCCTATGGCCAGTGTATTCAGAAGACCATGAAGGAACTCCAAGACTTTACACAGATGGTTTTGCTTTTTCAGATAGAAGAGCTAGATTTATGCCAATTAATCCTCCGGAATTAATCATAACACCAACAGAAGAATATCCGTATTTACTTGTAACTTGCAGATTATATGAGCATTTTAACACCGGTGAAATGACTCGAAGATCCAAACTTTTAATCCATGCCTCACCTGAACTCTTCGTCTGTATGAATAAAGATGATGCAGAGAAATTGGGAATTAAAGATAGAGATAAAATTAAAGTATCCTCTCCATGCGGTACAATAGTGTGTCCAGTAAAAGTTGGAATGAAAAACGCCCATATAAATAAGGGTGCCATAGCAGTTCCAATACACTTCTTTAACAAATATAACTTCAATAATTTAATTAGCGCATATCCGCTAGACCCTGATTCTAAAACTCCACCACTCAAAACAATCCCGGTTAAAGTCGAAAAATATATGGCTTTAGAACAATAAATAATATTTAAAGATATAGAAACATGAAAATCTCTTGCATAAGACGTGTAAACTAAATTTTTGAGGAAAGATACCTTTTGGTGGGGTTCGCATGGGGTCAAGTATTTAAAGTCAAAGGAAGGTGGTAATTATGAAGAGTGAGGAAAATATGGGGTTTGAGATAAGTCGGAAGGGTGCAAATCCATCCGACCAGCGATACAAAACTAGCGCCGCCGGCAGGATTCGAACCTGCGACCTGCCGGTTAACAGCCGGCCGCTCCAGCCTACTAAGCTACGGCGGCACAATGTGGTGTAATAGAAAGGAATATTTAAATTTTCACTTCCAGTAAGGCTCGCGCCGCATAATTGCTTCTATAAACAAATCCTTTAATTCTTTATCACTAGCACCATCTCGCAAGGGAGTAAGTATATCAACGAGATTATCATCCCGAAGCAAGCAGGGCTTGAGTTTTCCATCACTTGTAAGACGGATTCTTGTACAGTACATGCAGAATTCACTGTTGTGCATAGGTCTAACAATTTCTACTTCAGCTTTTTTACCCTCAAAATTAAATAAGAATCTTTTTCTCCTATGCAATTCATTATACTTTACTTGCACTGCAATTTTTTCTAAATGCTCTTCTAAAAATTTTGGATTCACATGATATTTTTTAAAAAATTCAGTTTGCTCCTTCTCAATAGGAGCTTCAAGCTCTATTATCTGCAAAATAGTGCCAGTATCAGCAGAGAAGCGAATCATATCCTCAATTTCATCCTCGTTTATCCCTTTCAACAGCACCATATTGAGCTTAACAGGATTCAATCCAGCATTCACAGCGGCATAAATTCCATCAATTACATCATTTAGCATATTTTTTCTAGTTATCTTAGCATATTTCTCTGGATTTAAGGTATCCAAACTTACATTAACCCTATCTAATCCTACCTCTTTGAGATCATAAGCATATTTAGAAAGAAGAGTTCCATTGGTGGTGAGGGAGACATCCTTATCCATTAGAGGTGCACTTCTCTGTACAATTTCTACGATATCTTCCCTAAACAAGGGTTCTCCTCCCGTGAACTTTACCTTTCTTATATCTAGCTCTCTTGCAATTCTCAAAATTTTCTCAATTTCCTCAGGAGTCATCTCACTACGATGCTTATGCCATTCTCCCTCACGGTGACAATAAAAGCAGTTAAGATTGCATCTCTCTGTAACAGAGATACGAATACTCTTCACTGGCCTTCCAAATCTATCTTTCACGATATACCTTAATGAGCATAACGATATAAAGATTTTGAAAAAATAAAGAAAAAAGTTATTCCTTTTTCAAGTGCACATCCATCTGAGGGAATGGTATTT
The DNA here is from genome assembly GCA_015523135.1 of Candidatus Aciduliprofundum sp. Lineage (GTDB taxonomy): Archaea > Thermoplasmatota > Thermoplasmata > Thermoplasmatales > Aciduliprofundaceae > Aciduliprofundum. The sequence continues at coordinate 9,534 of WAKY01000024.1, read as the reverse complement.
CTATCTTCTTCTTTCCATAAGTCTCTAATATCTGCTTAGTTAACTCGCCCTTCACAGTCCAGTAGTCAGTCGTTTTGGCCCATGGACGCAGTTGCAGATTTATGTATGAATCTGCCAGTTCAGTTATTGCAACAGAAGGTTCGGGGTCATCAAGAACTAACTTATGGTTATGCATGACATCCATGGCTATCTTAATCGCTTTATCTAGATTCGTATCATAGGATACTCCTATATCTACATCAACACGCCTTATGTTCATTCTTGTATAATTTATCATAGGGCTGCCCCATACAGTTCCGTTGGGTATTGTGATTACAATATTATCAGGTGTGAGCATTCTGGTAGACATAATTCCTATTCCAACCACTTTTCCCGTTAGTCCTTGAAGACTTACAACTTCTCCTTTATCAAATGGCCTAGTAAGAGCAATCCAGAATCCACTAGCCATATTCGTTATTGTATCTTGTAATCCAAAGCCCAATATTAAGCCAAAGATTGCAGATAGACCTATTACAATGGAATTCATATTATATCCAAGGGCTATCAGAGCCAGCAAGAAAACCAGAAAGTATAAGAATATGGCAGTTATTTTTATAAGAAATTCTACTAAAATCTCTGGCAATTTTGTTTTTTTCATGCTTTTTTTCATCCAAGAGAGTATAAGATATTTCACCAGCACAAAACCCACCACTAGAACCACTACAAACCAGATTATCTGTATAATGGAGAATCCTATATACGGCAAAGGTGCTCCTATATCAAATCCCATATTTTGCCACCTCCCAAATATAAAAGAATAGAAGTATTTAACTTTTTGGTGATAATTATTTAATGCATTCTTTCATACCCTCATCCATGGGTTATATCCATGTTTACACAGGTAATGGAAAGGGGAAGACAACAGCAGCATTCGGCCTTGCGATGCGTGCAGCTGGTAGGGAGAAGAAAGTTATAATAATCCAATTTATGAAGCCAGATAAAGGATACGGTGAGCAGGTCTCTGCCAGAAAACTTGGGATAGAGATATACCCATTTGGAACAGATAGGTTTGTGAGTAAGAAAAATCCACAAAAGGAAGATATTGAGAAAGCCAATAAAGCTCTTGAATTTGCTAAGGAAAAATTGAAAGAAATATACGATGTAATGATACTTGATGAAATAAATGTGGCTTTAGATTTTAACTTAATAAAATTGGAAGATGTTCTATCTCTATTAGATTCCCTTCCAGAAAAAACAGAGTTGATACTAACGGGAAGATACGCAAAGGATGAGATAATAAAAAGAGCTCATCTAGTAACTGAAATGCACGAGGTAAAACATTATTACAAAATAGGTGTTATGGCAAGAGAAGGAATAGAATACTGAGGTGATAAAATGAAGGAAATATTGCAAGAGTTAGTAGATAAATTCAACACAAAAGAAGATCCAAGGAAGGATAAAATAAAAGATTTAGAGAGAATAATTTTGATAAGATTTACAGATGATGGCACTTATAACTTCAAACTTAAAGATGCAAAGTTATCTAATGTGGCAGAGGGAGAAATTCAGGCGGATATAATTGTAGAAACCACAACTAAAGTATTTAAAGATATATTGGACAAAAAGGAAGATGCCCTTACAGCTTATATCACAAAGAAGATAAAGATAAAGGCAAAGCTCATGGACAAACTTCTACTCTCTGACTTGCTTAAGTAAGACAAGTGACACGCCAAGTCAGCCAAAATGCAAAACTTGTCATGCAAAATGACATATTTTGTCATACATCGTCATACCTTATAGACATTTTTACTCAAAATATTCCGTTTTACAAAAGTTTCATAAATTAATTATGTCATAAATATAAATTAATTTTATGATTAAATGAAAAACTTTATATATGTTTAAGTACATATCTTCCTTACCTCGTGGGCAAAGGGTGAATATATGAATGGTACCAGATTGACAATTAGGCTGTCAGACGTGGAGCTCGATGAAATTGATGACTTTCTAGCTAGGCATCCAGAGTACAGAAATCGTTCGGAGTTCATAAGAAATGCCTTAATGTCCTATATAAAAATGGCAGATAGAGGATTATTGAAGGACTCGGGGCTAAAAGTTGAGATGGAAGACAGAATTCTCAGCGTGCTGGAAGATTATGTGGATTACAAATATTTCAAAGATATGGGAGATTTAATTACCTATGTGCTTAGGATTCTGGTATCTAATGGAGAACTTGCTAGAATCTTGAAATCATATACTCAGGGGCTATCATCTTTAAGATTAAGTGAGGGTGAGAAGGAGAGAAACCCTTTGCCTCATGAATGAAAATGCCAGAAGGTGATGGGATGCGCAATCTTGATGAAGTGAGAAAGAATATAGAAGAGCTATTGATCGAAGAATTTAGTATAAGACCCGATGTTCGGCTATTTGCCTTCGGTGGAGGTGCTGGCAGAATAGCATCTTTCATAGCAAATAAGAAAATTGAAGGACTTAGGGTTATAGCTATAAACACCGATGAAAATGGATTGGAAAGCATAGATGCGGATAAGAAAATGCACATGGGAAAAGATGTTCTTGGAGAGCATAAGGATACAAATGGAGAGGTAAAGGTTGCAGAGTACATAATAAGCAGAAACAAGGCATGGATACTGGAAGAGGCAAATAATGCAGATGTTATTGTACTTCTTGCTGCCTTGGGTGGAGGCACAGGAACTGGCGGAATTTTAGAGACAGCCAAGATGATCAAGGAGAGAATTGATAAACCAGTTGTAGCAATAATGATACTTCCATTTAGCATTGAAGGGAATAGAAGAGAGATTGCAATAGAAACTGTAAATAAAGTGAAAGATCTTGTTACAAAATCAATAGTGCTAGATAGTGATATACTCCTTCAAAAACCAAGTGTGAAAGTATCTGAAGCGTATGGGATAATGTACGATGAAATTTCTAATTTTATAGAGAGAATAACAAATGTAACAAGGAGAGAGATAGAGAAGAAATTCAGAGAAATGTATCTAAGCGAAGTGGATACAATAGTGGAAGAGGTATACAACAATATGCTCATTGCTGCCTAATTATATTTTTATACTTTTTTGTTTTTGATAATTGCCTGACCTTTCAGCGTATATTTTATAGGCAGGTGAATTTAACTTAAAAAAACTTATTTGCGAGAACCTATCTCCTACTTCCATAATGATCTCTTCCGTGGCAAATGCGCCCATGGTCAATATTCCCTCAAATCCTGCATCAACGAGCCCAAAGGATGCTAAAACTCCTCTCCTAGCCCACCTGCTCTTTATCCAAATTTGCGCTGCATAATTTTCATTCAATTCTATGTATTCTTCACTACCAACCAAGAATCTTGTTAAGGAAGGAATCTTTATTTTTCCTTCTTTTATATGCAAATTCTCGCTAGGAACCATTATCTCTCCAATTGTAAGATCATACCCATTGGGAGTCAAATTTTCTTTCTTAAACCCCTTAATTTTGATCTCTCCTCTACCCATCGCTTCGATTATATCCCTATCAGAAAGCATAATGGTTAAATGAAAGACTTACATTAAAAATATTTCTATTCAAAGGCTTTAATAGCTATTATGGAATTCCTCTAGCTCCTACCATCATCTTAATTTCTTTTGGGATGAAACACTTTTCTCAGGAACCACCAGCGAGTTCCTCAGGAAGAGATATCTATGGTTTCTCTCCACTCTCTTCCCTTTTAAAAAATCTCTTTTAGGGTGAAGCACTCTTTCTTTGGGGGTAAAGCACCTTTCCTTCTTTCCGGGTAAAGCCGCTTTCTTTCTAAGAAAGCGGCTTAGTGCTCCGGCCGGGATTTGAACCCGGGTCGAGGGGTTGAGAGCCCCTAATGCTTGGCCGGGCTACACCACCGGAGCATTAAATGCCCGTTGTAAAGGCGTATAAGCGTGGGGAATATAAAATTTATGGCAAAGGTTAAAATCACGTTTTATATCCACCATTATGGATGTATTCTTGGATATGACAGGAACCATAACTGATATGGAGAGCGAAAATAGGGCATTTTTAGAGATGTGTAGAATTATAGGAAAAAGGTTCAAAATTAATATGAGCGCTGAAGATATAATGAAAAAAATAATTAATTTTCGAAAACCTTACATGGATAAAAGGCATGAACACTATTATCCCATAAGAAATCTAATTGTCATGGCCGTGGAGAAAATAGAAGGTGTAAAGCTGAGGGGGGGGAGATGCATTTTGGATAATGGATACATATGCAAATTATCATGCCAAATACGTAAAATTAGCTCCTGGAGCTTTAGAAGCTTTGAATGAGATAAGAAATATGGCAGAGCATATGGGATTAATAACAGATGCTGACACACCATACACGAATAAAGTTTTAGAAGCATTAGGAATAAAGCAATTTTTTGATTCAATTACAACTGCGGAAGATGCAGGAGTTGGCAAGCCAAATCCAGAAATTTTCAAAATGGCTTTAAGGTATTCTAAAAGCAATCCCAAGGTGTATATAGGGGATTCCGAGTTTAGAGATGTGAAAGGAGCAAAGAGCGTGGGGATGCTCACAATAAAAATAGGAGATGATACCACGGAGGCAGATTATAAAGCACCAAATCTTTTAGAAGCTATTAAAATATTAAAAACTCTCACTCTGTAATATTTTCAACGACTTTCTTTCCCTTATCCGTTATTTTTAGAATAATTATTTTATTTATTAATCCCATATTTTGAAGTTTTTCAACAATGCTTTCAAACTCTTCTTGAGATAATTGATGTTTTTGCAATATCTCATCAATACTTGCCCCTTGATTCACTAGCAATAAAACCAATCTCTCTGTTTTGTTGAGTTTTGAAATTATTTGAGAGTACATATACTCTTCAATCATAAGGTTGAACAATTGCCAGAAAAAGTCCCTTTTAAGAGGAGGTGTAATAACATAAATATCTTTAGCTTCTTCCTCTTTTTTCTCTTTTATGTATATAACTCCAACATTTGAGAATCCTGTTGAAATAGTTCTTCTCTCCAATTTCAATATGTCTTCAACGTTTATCGTATAATTTTTTGGTGTGAATATTAGTTCGGATTTGCCTACTCTCAAAAACCCTCTGCTCCATTCCTCTCCAATTTTGTAGCTTATTGGTATAGATGAAATTAATAAAGTGAGTAAGGATTTTTTGAAGTTTCTAATGCAATTTCCGTATCCAGAGAATAATGTGTAAATTTTCTCCCTACTTATTATGTCTAAAAATTCAATCAATAATGTGGAGCGTCCCTCCTTTATTGCAGGAAGTGTAATTTTTTTATCTACACTTATTATTGATATTACTGGAATTTTATACTCTTTTTTCCCTATTATCATTATTTCCTTTTGAGTTAAATATATCTTTCCCTGGGACCATGGCTTATCTGTATAAACGATGAATCCTCGCCCATAAGGGTGAATGTACTCTACCTCACATTCTACCATCTCTCCTACCTCTTAATGGTCATAAAGACCTCATATTCCTCTCCTATTTTCACATCATTTATCTCTACATCATCTCTGCTTTTTAACATCTCCAAGAATTTATGCATCTCATTTAAATCCTTGAATGAGAATTTTAGAATACCTGAATCGTAATTTAGAGTATCTACAGCCTCCATTGCCTTCTCTGCAGTGAGTGTTTGCTGGGGTTCTTCCATAGCCTTCTTGTATAGAATCTCATTTATTTTCTCTTCAAGCTCTCCCAATCTAAATGGCTTAACTAGGTAATCATCAGCTCCCGCTTTCATTGCCTCTATAACTGTGTTTAAATCTTTTATACCTGTAATTATTATTATAACAACTTGTTTAGATTGGGCTCTTAGAGATTTTAAAAGGTCTAGACCATGTACATCCTTGAGCATCAAATCTAGGAGAATAACATCCACCCTTTTGCTCTTCTCTAAAATTGACATTGCCTCTTTTGCGCTCTCTGCAATTTTTACATTAAAGCCACGCTTAGATAGATACTGCTTTATTATCTCTGCAAGCTCTCTGTTATCATCTACAACCACCACATTCAAATTTCCATCCATAATTGGAGCTTAAAAAAGAAATATAAATTCATTTCTGACTCATTATCAAGAACGATAATTAATCTGGCCATAATTTTTATACTCCTGGCAAATACACTTATTGTGTATTATTTGCACATATTTGACCCTTGGAAGTTTCCGCTCTGCACATGCCCGAAAAAGTACAGCGTGGATCCATATACAGGATGCGAGCATAGATGTATTTATTGTTACATAACCTCATACATTCCTGAGCCATGGAGAGTTCGTCCAAAAAGGGACTTTCTAAAGTTATTTGAGAGGGATTTGAAAAAGGCCCAGAAATTGCCAATCTCAATGAGCAATTCATCAGACCCTTATCCAAGGATGGAAAAAGAGAAAAGGATAACTAGAGGTGCGTTGGAGCTAATGAAAAGATATGAATTTCCAGCTTTGATCCTCACAAAATCAAATCTTGTGGAAAGAGATGCAGATATTCTTTCCTCCATGAAGAGCGTGGTTGCCATAACGATTACCACCCTTGATGAAAATTTGGCAAAGAAACTAGAGCCTATGGCTCCGAGCCCTAGTAAGAGGTTGAAAACTCTGGAAAAACTTATATCCAAAGGTGTGCACACTATAGTTAGACTTGACCCGATAATTCCAACTATAAATGATAATATTGCAGAGATTGAGAATATGATCAAAGAGTTTGCCAATATCGGTGTTGAGCAGATAATAAGCTCTACATACAAAGCCAAGCCCGACAATTTTTCAAGGGTAACTGGCGTGTTCAAGAATGTCGCTCAAAAATTGAGAGAAATATATTATGAGAATGGAGAGATGGTTAGGGGAATAAGGTACGCCCCCAAAGAGTTAAGGTTTAAGATTCTGAAAAATGTGAGAGATATAGCAAATAAATACAATATACCTTTTTCAGTGTGCAGAGAGGGTTTGTCTTTAAATACCGCTAAAACATGTGATGGTAGCCACCTGCTATATGTTTAAATTCAATAAGTGTATATCTTTCTTTATGACCTACATAGATTTGAATTATCAACCTAAAGATAGTGATTTGCTCGTTTGGTTCTATGCCGAGCCCCCTACAGGCAAAGATATGAAGTATGTGGCTGATAGAATTGCGGAAGAATCGTCCATAGGAACTTGGACTGACCTCAAAACTCTACTCCCAGATATTTGGGAAAAATTAAGAGCGAGAGTTTATGAAATAGATGAGAAGAACAAGTACGTAAAGATTGCATATCCATTGCATCTATTTGAAGTGAAAAATATGCCTGCAATACTAGCTAGCGTTGCTGGAAATGTGTTTGGTATGAAAAGCGTTGAGAATCTCCGAGTTTTAGATATAAGATTTCCAAAAGAACTTATTGAGGAATACCTTGGTCCTAGGTACGGAGTTCAGGGCGTGAGGGAGATAACTAAGGTTTACGATAGACCATTTCTTGGAACGATAATAAAGCCAAAAATTGGATTGCCAGCAAAGATGCACGCAGAAGTTGCTTATGAAGCATGGGTTGGCGGATTGGACATTGTGAAGGATGATGAGAATCTCGCATCGCAAGATTTCAATCGATTTGAAGATCGCTTATCGCTAACTTTAGAGAAGAAAGACCTTGCTGAAGAGGAAACAGGAGAGAAGAAAATTTATCTGGTGAATATAACTGCCCCCTATCCAGAGATGCTTAAGCGTGCGGAGCTTGTACAAGATTCGGGTAATGAGTTTGTAATGATTGACGTATTCATATCCGGTTTCTCAGCTGTGCAGGGTTATCGCGAAGAGGGGTTCAGAATGGCTATACACGCGCATAGAGCAATGCATGCTGCAATAACTAGAAATCCTAGGCATGGTATAACTATGCTCACCCTAGCAAAGGTCTACCGTCTCTTAGGGGTAGACAACCTCCACATAGGCACTGCCGTGGGAAAGATGGAAGGAAGCGCGAAGGAAGTGAGCGGAATAAGGGAAGAAATACAACTTGAAGATGTGCCAGCTAATGAAAATAGATTTGAACAGAAATGGTACAATATAAAACCAGTTTTAGCTGTGGCCTCCGGCGGGCTTCATCCGGGCCATGTTCCAGCAGTTGTGGATATTCTTGGAAAGGATATAGTCATACAGGCGGGCGGCGGCGTGCACGGGCATCCGGATGGTACGAGAATGGGTGCAAGAGCTATGCGCGAAGCGCTAGAGGCGAAGATGCAAGGAATACCACTAGAGGAGTATGCAAAAGAGCATGAAGCACTTCGTAGAGCTCTAGATAAGTTCTTGCACTAATCTCAAATTTTCTTTGCCATATAAGGTCCTAATCTCTCATATCCAAGCTTACGGTAGTAATTACGCACGCCAATCCCACTTATAACTACAATTCTTTTTACTTTCCATTCTTCTTTTGCAATTCTCTCAGCTTCGCTCATCAATTCTCTTCCAAATCCATGATGCTGCCATGCCTCTTTCTCTTTCTCTCCCACAGGCACTTCTTTCCCAAATACCTTTACTTCGCGTACAATGGCGGCATGGCGCATCTCGGCACGATGAGCATGCTCACTAGGCAATCTTAAGCGGAGAAATGCAGCTATTGAATCTTCATCTTTATCCTCAAAGGATAGAAAAACTTCCTTGCCTAAAGAGGCATTATAATCCCTGCGCTCAATTTCAAAATTTTTGCCCCCTTTGCGACCAACTTCCCTGCACCTTATATCGGGACACCTTAGTCCCCTCTTTTCCATTTCTTTAAGGACTATTGCTCTCAAATCTCCCTTTTTCACTCCTGCCTCTATAAACTTTGCAGGAATGTCCCTTTGAATCCTTTGTATGCGAATCCAAGGGGGTACAATACTTATCACTTTGATTAGCAACTCTATCATCTCATCAAGGGTGTAGGGCTCATACTCTCCTCTTTTCCACATATCGTAGAGCTCGGTGCCTTTGACCACGAGTGTAGGATAAATTTTGAGCATATCTGGCCTGAAATTTGGATTTTCAAAAATCTCCTTAAATGCTTTATAATCTCTCTCGGGAGTGCTTCCTGGTAGACCAGGCATCATATGGTAATTTATTTTAAACCCTGCATCCTTTGCAAGGCGAGTGGCAAGTATGCTCTCTCTTATTGTATGCCCCCTCTTTACCTTCTCTAATATATCATCATAAACAGTTTGTATTCCCAATTCAACCCTCGTTGCCCCCAATTTTAAAGCGAAATCAATCTCTTTCTCCATAAACCAATCTGGGCGTGTCTCTACTGTGAGCCCAATGCATCTGTTCTTTGCATCTTCGTTTATTAACTGTGCCTCCTCTAAATTCTTCGCATCAATGCCATTCATAGCGTCAAATGCACGCTTCACAAACCATTCTTGATAACTTTGAGGCCTAGCTGTGAATGTACCTCCCATAATAATGAGGTCAATTTTATCCGTAGGGTGCCCTATTGCCCTCAATTGTTCTATCCTTGCCTTTGTTTGCTCATAAGGGTCAAAATTGTACTGTGCAGCCCTAAGTGCCGCTGGCTCGTGCCCTGTATAGC
>WAKY01000023.1 GCA_015523135.1 Candidatus Aciduliprofundum sp. | reverse complement strand
ATATGCTGGGCTATGATGCCAATTACAAGCATTATAATAACATACCAGATGCTGTGATAATCAAAGAAGGAGGTACTTACTCTTACCGCCTGTTTGGCTCTGGCTATACATATTCTGTTATTGGCTCCGATGGTGGAAAGTACAGCTTGAAGATAAGGCATTTTGGAAATGCGAGAGCTTTTGAACTGTATGTAAATGCTCTCAATATCACAATTTCCAAGAGCGAAGTGCATAAGTACATAGTGGATTGGGCCAAGCTAGCAGATAAGGTTAAGGGTGCAGTGCAAGTTAGCATTGACAAGGATGGAGATGGCACTTTTGAGAGCAATTTTGATCTATCTACAGGCACAATTACAGATACATTGTTTAGCTCTGGAGGAAGTAACGGAAATAGCAATGGCGGAGGCGGAAGTGAAACTACAGGGAGCTCAGAGCCCTTTGAGTTTAGCTTCAACATGGGCGGAACTCTGTGTCTGGCTACCAGTGCTTTGATATTCATAATCTTGATTGCACTGATTGTGCGCTTGGCGAGGAGAAGGAGGTAATCTCCTTCTATCTTTATTTTCGCAATATCTTTTTAATCTTTTAATCTATACCTATAGCAGGTGATTTGTATGATTGATGAAATTGTTGAAGCTATAAGGAGAGCTGAGACAGAGCTTTCAGAAGACACTGTACAGGCCTTAAAGAGAGCCTATGAAAAAGAGACAAATGAGATGGCAAAGACCCAGCTCAAAGCCATAATTGAGAATTTCACGGTGGCAAAAAAAGAATCTTTGCCAATGTGTCAAGATACAGGTCTACAAACATTTTTCATAGATATGGGCTATGATTTTCCATATCGGACCCAATTGAAGGATGCAATAACTGAGGCGGTGAGAAGAGCAACTAAGGAAGTGCCTTTAAGACCGAATGCAGTACATCCGTTCCTGCACAAAAATTCTGGAGATAACACTGGACGCTTTGTGCCGTACATCCACTGGGAGTTGAGAGAGGGAGATGATGCAATTATCCATGTCATTCCCAAGGGAGGCGGAAGCGAGAACATGAGCGGATTGTACATGCTTCCTCCAGGTGTGGGAATAAAAGGAATAAAAAAGACGGTTATTGAGCATATATTCAAATCTGGTGGTAAGCCATGCCCGCCGACAATTATAGGTGTTGGCATAGGAGGAGGCGCAGATCTTGCATTAACTCTTGCTAAGAAAGCAGCCATATTGAGACCTGTACCCTCAAGGCATGAGGAAGAGTTTGTAGCTCAGCTTGAAGATGAGCTCTATGAGATGGCTAACAAGCTGGGTATAGGACCTATGGGTCTTGGAGGAGATACAACGGTGCTAGATGTGCATGTGGAATATGCACACAGGCATCCTGCAACTCTACCCCTTGGAATCGTAACGCAATGCTGGGCCAACAGGAAGAGAAAAGTGCTTATAGATGCCAATGGCAAGGTGGAGGTGATCTAAATGGAGTATCACGAGAAAACACCTATAATGGATGCTAGGAAATACAAGCTTGGCGATGTTGTCTATGTAACTGGAGAGCTTGTGCTTGCAAGGGATGAAGCTCACAAAAAGTTATTAGAAGAAGGTTCTCCCGTTGATTTAAAAGGAGCAGTTGTATATCATTGTGGGCCTGTGATAACGAAGAGAAACGGAGAGTGGAAAGTTGTAGCTGCAGGACCTACCACAAGTATAAGAATGGAGATTTTTGAGGACAAGTTCATAGAAAAATTCAGGCCTGCAATAATCGTAGGTAAGGGAGGAATGGGTGAAAGAACTCTTAAAGCTCTTAAGGAATACGGGGCAGTATATGCCGCGTACACAGGTGGTTGCGGAGCTCTGGCAGCTGAGAGAATTAAGGGTGTTAAAGAAGTGCATTTCTTAGAAGAATTGGGTATACCTGAGGCCGTGTGGGTATTTAAAGTTGAAGAGTTTGGTCCATTGGTTGTAACTATGGACGCGCATGGAAATAGCTACTATGATAATGTGGACGAAGAAGCCAAGAAGAATTTGGATGCTCTTTTGAGTAAAATTGAAAGTGATAGTTGATTTTTTTCCCTCCTCTTTTTATATTTATGTATATTCTACCTATTGTGAATACAGTGTGTCAAATAAACTGTTGGAGTTCTTCAAGAATTTATACAGATAAAAAATAAAGAAAAAGGTTACTTTCTCTTGCGAGTTATTATAAAGAAGCCTAGTACTATCACTGCAACCATTACCATAACCGAGAACTCGGGTATCTCAGCTTGGGTTTGTGCAAGAGGATGATAATCTTTTGCACCGGCACTACCGTCTATTGGATATGCCCAGTCTACTATCCCGTCATTGTCTCCATCATTCGTATCGTTGTTATTAGCCCAGTCATTCCAGTAATTGCCAAACTTAGTGTTATTCCACATGTTGCCAGTTCCATTATCACATGCTTGAATATGCGATGAATTGTAAAAATCTCCAGTGCCATTGTTATAGAATAGAGAGTTGTTGTAAATCAGATTATATGAGCCCCTTACCTCTATACCATATAGAGTGTTGTTGAATATTGTGTTATTATATACTAAATTGTTATCCGCGTGACTTGCAAGATATATGCCGTGATCACTGTATGATATTATATTGTGGTCAATTTGGTTATTCTTAGAATACACTATTGCTAGTGCATAATAGTAGCTATTTGTTATGGTATTATTTGATATTCTTATATAATCGCTGGAAGAGATAAGAATATTGTACATGCTATTTGATACAGTACAGTTTTCAATGCTACTGTTATCAAGATTATATGCGTATATTCCATACCAAAATGTGTTTGAAAACTTGCTTTGTGAAATGTGTATGTGTGAAGAATAGAATATATCTATAGCTACACCAGTATTCTCGATATCTAAATTTTTGATATTTAGATTGGTTATGTTTGATAGTATAACCTCTCCAGCATCAGTTGGTACATAAGCATTGTTCATATCTGCATCTTTGTAGAAATATACGGGCTTACCATTTACTGTATTATTTGAAGATATGTCTAAAGTGCTCATAGAACTCCTATCTGACCATATAAATATACTATTGTTTGTTAAATTATTGCTATAAATTTTTGTGTTCAAGTTGAAGTAAATAAATATGCCATACCAGCTACTGTTATAGATTCTATTACCAATAATGGTGGTGTTATTTGAGCCCCAACCAATCCACATACCTACCTCAATTTGATTAAGGATAGTATTGTTTTTAATGAGAATATTGAAAGACCAATCTATCATCATTGCCTCATCACCTCCATTCATAGTATTGTTTTCAAAGATTTCAGAATAGGAAGCATATGTGTATATGCTAAGACTTACATTTTTGAACATATTGCCTCTTAAAATAGTATGGTTTGAATATTCAATAAAAACTCCGTTACTAGCATTTGCTATTTTACTGTT
>WAKY01000022.1 GCA_015523135.1 Candidatus Aciduliprofundum sp. | reverse complement strand
TAAGAAAGCGGCTTAGTGCTCCGGCCGGGATTTGAACCCGGGTCACGGGCTTTCTTCAAAGCCCTTAGCCCCTTTGAGCAATGAACTTTTTAAAGGGGCTTTCGAAAGGCCCGAATGCTTGGCCGGGCTACACCACCGGAGCATAGCTTTGGTGGTTTGCCTGCTTTGAGGCGGGATTAACCACCGGAGCATCAAACATGCCGTTGCAAAGGCGTATAAGCGTGGGGGATATAAAATTTTTTATTCTTGGTGCATTTATACCTTTTGCAATGTTTAGAGGTGAATTGTATGCTTACAAAGAGAATTTACGATGAGCTTGAGTTGTTATCAAGGCATATAAGGGTATTAGAGGTGGTTATGAAAAAGCAGCCTGTTGGAATAATAAGGATTTCTCAGATTCTTGGGATTGAGGAGCATGAGGTAAGGCGCTCTTTGGCAACTCTTGAGAATAATGGATTCATAAAGCCTACACCTAATGGGGCTATAATAGATGGAAACATTAAAGATAGCTTGCTTGAGCTCGCAGAGCAGTTGGGTGAGATAGAGGATATAGTAAAAATACTGAGAAAGAAAGTTTTAACACTAGTGGTTTAAATGGGAAAACCTGTGTATCTTGGAAAAATCAATTTTTACTGGTGTGATGAATGTAATGTTCCGCTTCTCACAAAGCATTGTAGTATATGTGGTAATGAAGGGAGAAAAGTTCCCATTACTCCTCCTGGAGAGGTTAGAATAGGATTTGAAGGGGATTTGAATATTTTAAATAAAGCATTAGAAAGGGCATTTGGATGCAAACTTGAAAATTTTTTTGTGCTTTTCAACAGAGTTCCACATTATGATAGGATGGATGAGGTTATAATTGATGGAAAGGTAATAGGTAATTTGAGATACGATATTGAGAGAAAAGAATTTAGAATTGCTCTTAGGATGGAGGGTGCATACTTATTGAATGAGTGCATATCCAAAGGATGGGTTGAAATTGATGATGGAGCTATACAACCAATTTTGAGCGGCAAGAATTTAATGGCTCCAGGGGTAAAGGATTGCGCAGAGGGCATAAAGAGTGGAGATGAGGTAATAATAAGGGATTCCTCAGGCAGAGCTTTGGCGGTTGGCATAGCGAGAATGAATTCTGAGGAGATGTGTAGAGCTACGCATGGAATGGCTGTGAAAATTAGACACAGCGGCTATGGAAAATGGGAAAAAAGAGAGCAAGCAGATTTGGAGAAGGTTATAGAAGCTAATAAGCAGCATTTGGAAAGTATAGAAAAGAAAGCTGTAAGATTCATAAAAGAGATAAAAAATAAATACAATTTGCCGTTGGCTGTTTCATTTAGTGGTGGAAAAGATTCTTTAGCTGTTCTTCTTCTCGCTTTGGAGAGCGGTTTGGATTTCCATACTTTTTTCTTGAATACTGGCATAGAGCTTCCAGAAACTGTGGAATATGTGAATGAAGTTGAGAAAAAATACGAAATAAAAATAGACAGAATAAACGCTGGAGATGCATTTTGGGAATCCTTGGAGCATTTTGGGCCTTCTGGAAGGGATTACAGATGGTGCTGTAAAGTTTCCAAGCTTGGTCCAACTACAAGATACATACTTGAAAATTATCCTTCTGGGTTACTTACTCTCATAGGACAGAGAAGATATGAAAGTATGGAGAGAATGAGAAAGGGAAATATTTGGAGAAATGAATGGGTTCCAAATCAATTGTCTGCAAGCCCTATTCAAAACTGGAGTTCTTTGGAAGTTTGGTTCTATATACTCTGGAAAAAGGCACCAATAAATATTTGGTATAAAAGGGGCTTAACTAGAATCGGCTGCTACTTATGTCCATCTTCAGACCTTGCAGATTTTGAAATTGTAAGAAAATATTTTGGCGGTATAGAAAAATGGTTCTCTTATATAAAAGAGTATGCGAGGGAAAGAAAAATTCCTGAAGAATGGGCTCAATCTTCTTGGCGCTGGAAGAATCCACCAAAATGGGCAGGGGGCATAAGGGTAGAGAGAGATAAGCTTAAGATGCAATTCGTGGGAGCGGAATGGAAAGAGGTAAGGTTTGACAGGGAAGTTGATGAGGAAAGGATGTTAAATATTCTTTATGCTTTACCAGAGGGCTCTTTTAGATACAATAAAAAATTGGAAATATCGGAAAATTTCGTTAAAGAGGCAAAATCGTTAATAATACGCTCTCAAGAGTGCATTGGTTGTGGTATATGCCTTGGAAGATGCCCTGTTGGAGCTTTATATCTAGAAAATGGGAAAATAACAATAAAAGAGGAAAAATGTATACATTGCTTGGATTGCCTTGGGAAATGTCCTGCAGAAGAGTTTTAGATGTTTAAATAATTTTTTATTTTCTCTCTAAAATATTTTGGACTTACATTCTTAACTATGTAATCTTTAGCTCCGGCATCTAAAGCTTCTTTTATCACCTCTTGCTTATCAAGCCCACTTATTACAATTATATTCGCTTTTTCATCCAAAGCCTTTAGTTCTTTTATAACATCAATTCCGTTTGAATCTGAGAGTATAATATCCACTAAAATTAATTCTGGCTTCTCATTTTTAAATTTTTCAATTGCCTCTTTCTTATTCTTTGCCCAGATTATTTTTATATCATCTTTTTTTATTATGTCTTTTAAAAATTTGTAGAATAGCTCCGAATCATCAGCCAAGAGGAGCTTTTTCATAATATTTCCTCCTTTATTATCTCTGGATAGCCTTTCTCGGATGATAAACTTAGGTGATACGCTCTTGTCCAAGGCTTTATGCCATACATAATTATGTCTCCGTTCACATTCTTAAATTTGAGATAGATATCGGCAAGACCCGCGCTGAAGTTGTTTATGGCTTTATTTGTCATTTTTCCTGATATAATTAGCAATCCTCCGTATTTTCTAACAAAATTTCTCATATAATCAATTAACTGCATTATCTGATGCTCGTTGAGGAAATTAAAAAGCCTGTCATAGCCGATAATCACAAGAGGGTTTATGTCTTCATCGCTTATGCATTTCCCCATACTCTTAATTATGCTCTTTACATCATAAAAATCGGTTTCCACAACAAAATCTTCTAACTCTTTTTCAGGATAGATTATTCTCATGTTCGAAATATATTTTTGAATACCGAAAAGGTAAATTTGATACTTTATCTCGTTCATATCCATATCGTTGGGCGGTAAAATTATGCTTTTAATCCCATTCTTTAAGAAATTTGCAGTTGTACTCATAAGAGTTATAAAGTGATAAATCTTAGGCACGTACTCTTCAAAATCGTAAAGTATTGTGTTTCCTCTATCAAAACTTAAAACGTCATCAAACACCATTGATGGCACACTATACCCTATTTTTATCTCTTTCTTTGGAATTTCAGTTATCTCCCTCGGATGTTTAAATGGACGTGATATTAGTATATTTACCATCCCGTTCTTTAAAGTGAAGAAATACTCAGATTTTTTAATCCCTACTCCTCTCAGCTTATCAAGAATCAGGTATCTATAGATCCTTCCATTTTCAACATTCTTTTTTAGGGTTATAACTCCGTCTGCCACATAGGAAAGGGTATCATCCTTATCTCCCTCTCTATTTATTATCAAATTAACCCCTAAATCAGAGAGCTTAACAAGGTTCAAAAGGAAACGCTCAGGATCGTATATATCCTTTCTCTCTTGTTCTTCTATGGATTTGTACTTTAGTTCCTCAATCAGAGTGTACCAGCTGTCCAAAATTATTGTATTTGCGCTGCCCTCTTCTATCTTATTCAAAGCCAGGCGGAATGACTCTGGGAGTAAGAAAAACAAATTTCCAAATGTGTGTGTTGTCTTATAATCATATTTTTCATCGATTATAAAAATTCTATTCTTTGTATCTTCATCAATCCATGGATAGTTCCTTATTATGTCTTGATAAACTTTTCTAGGAGCAATTAAAATTGTGTTTTTTAAGTCCTTCATAAGAGTGAGGGAAAATAGAGTTTTTCCTGTGCCTGGCTCGCCTCTAATTAATAGCACAGTACCATTCTTCTCCAGAAAATTTTCAATCTCTGTTGGCCAATTCATAAGTTTTTAAATGAGTGCAATAGATATTAAATTTTCGCCATAAATATTCCTTATGGCAATTTTTTAATACTCAATTGGGATAATCATCTATGGTCGTAATATCCCTCGGTGGTTCAATTGTGTATGGAGATATAATTGATTCCAATTACATATCCTCATTTCGCAAATTCTTGGAAGAGCAATCAAAAAATACCAAAATATTTTTGGTTGTAGGAGGAGGCAAGATTGCTCGTGACTATATTTCCATTGCCTCAAAATTAGGTATGGATGAGTTTTCTCAGGATAGAATAGGCATAATGGCCAGTAGAATAAATGCTTCTCTATTCATAGGGAATTATTCATATCCAAAAATTGCTGAGAGCGTTGAAGAGGCAGTAATTGCCTCTAAGAGCTATCCTGTAGTGCTTATGGGAGGCACAGAGCCCGGACATACTACAGATGCTGTTTCTTTGCTCATTGCGGAAAGGGTAGGAGAGAAAAGGGTTATAAATATGACCTCTGTGGGAGGTGTTTATAATAAAGATCCAAGAAAATATAAAGATGCAAAAATTATAAGGAGAATGAGTTATAGGGATGCTCAAGAGATGTTTCTAAATAGAGATATGAATGCAGGCCTGAATTTACCCTTTGATTTAATATCCATAAAAATCGCAGAGAGGAGCAGGATAGAAATATGCATAATTGGGGAGGGTATAGAAGATTTGAAAAGGGCGATGTTAAATGGAGAATGTCAAGGAACGGTTATTGGAATCTCTAACGATTGATATAAAGAAAAAAGAGAAAATTAGTGTGCTTTTGTTATTACCTGCAATATTTGCACTAGTCTGGGCATTACTTCTTTTTTTATCCCCTCTACTCTTGCCTTCCAATTCAGTTTATCTGGGCAATGAGGGTAAAGTGAGTATTATGGATAATGCTCCTTATATAAATTCACATATTTCTAATCCTTTTATCAGAGGAATTTATTTAATTGGAGATGTGATGTGCCATCAGCATGCTAATCGCTCGTTCTTCATAAATGGAAACCAGATGCCATTCTGTGCGAGATGCACCGGCATATTTTTGGGTTTGGCTTTTGGGGCTTTTGTAGGTGCACTTTTCCGTGTGAGAGTGGGTACGTTATTTTATCTTTTTATAATTCTCCTTATGGGTGTTGATGGATTCCTTCAGCTTGTTAGCTCTTATGAGAGCACTAATTTTATAAGAATTGTAACAGGAAACTTAGTTGGAACCTTTACCTCTATGGTTTTTTACTATATTTACTATGATATCCATGAGTTTTCTTGTAAATGATTTTCCCATCGTATAGAATTCTTATAACCCTATGGTATGGAATCATTCCATTTTTTGTAAATATGAACTTATCTCCCATATCCTCTATGTCCTCTCCTTTTAAAATTGCATAGCCCTTCGGGTTCAATCTATCTATGTAATGCACTTCAATAAGGTTAAAATCTCTATCTTGCCGCCATTTGTACTCATTTAATATTTTTCTTACCATTTCGAACGCCTTCTTCTGCTATGCTTTACATATAAATATCCAAGTATATGAACCATTATTGCCACTAATATCCAGGAGATGAGCACTGAAGTAATACTGTAAATTCCAAATATGTATCCTTCTGAACCTAAGGTTAGAACTAGCACTAAAGAACCGTATGTTTTACATCCGAATAGCGGGAATATCCTCTTCCATTTAAGCTTAACAGAAATATATCCTAATAAAGTGTATCCTAAAAGAAAGAGAAAAACATAGAAACTCATATCTATGGAGCCAAGCATTATTAGAAAGCTTAGGGTATTTGCATAAACACTACTCCAGCTAACATAGTATTTTTCAACTACGATTCCAATATATATGAGTAATAAGGCGCTAAGTATCGTAGCCATTTCTGGACTGAGTATTATCACAGATGAGCATACTCATTTAGAATTTAAATTTTCCCAGATTATATTTGCTCCAGATTGTTCTAAATAATGAATGAGGTATTTAGCCCATTTTAGCTTTTTTCTCTTTCTCTCTATATCTTTTCCCTCTTTAATTCTGGGATTCTCAAAATCAAATCCTAAAATATGGATCTTGGCATTAAAATGAGCTGCAAGGAAGACGCACCTATCACCATCGGTGAACCCTCCGAAATTGTATACATTCCACAACGGCTCTATTTGCGTGGTTCCAAATCTCTTTGGAAAGAACTCTGCATATTGGAGCAGGGATATATTGTCTCCATGGGCATGTATTCCAAACACAGCATCTTTTATTCTCATAAGTGCATTTATATCTCCATCTAGGTCTGTCATTATTATCGTTGGTTTAATCCCCCAATCATTCAATATTACAGCAGCATCATCAGCAGCTATTATAGCTCTCCCATCTTCTAATCCTTCTACTTCCTTTTCTAACGAAGGAGAAAAGCCGATTACATATACTTCATTACCAATAAGATTTTTAATATCACTTACACTTAGAACTTTATCTCCAATTATTTTAGATAAAGTATTGCGAGCTTCAATCTCTCCCTCTCTTGTGAATCCAAAATCCCTCTCAATTTCCTCATACAATTTCATCCAGTTCTTCCAATTCATTGCTCTCTTCCTCTGGCTCTTCTATCAATCCTTCCTCTTTCAACTGCCTTTGCAATAAAGCTGCCATTATTGATAAAACGATTCCACTTGCAACCATTATGGTGATTGGAATTAGGGAAGCTTCACTCTTGGCGTTTAGGAGCACTAAGAGGTAATCAAGAGTGGAATAAATTATTATACCTGTTGAAACGGTGGATAAGAGCGCAATCCAGAATGTTTTTGTATATGTACCTTTATGAACCCAAATATCAAATGTTTTTCCCCCTTCTCTTATCATAACTGCAAATACAAACCACACTATGAAAGTGTGTAAAAATATAATGATTTGTATTATAATGTCGCTTCCTGCTAGAGCATCATTATATGCAAAATCGATTCCTACTAGTATAAGAAGAAAAGCTAAGGTGTCTGATATGATTGTAATTTTTGCTTGAGCCATTGAAACTTTAATACGAGTTATAAAACGTGCAGTTCTCACTCTTATGCTATATGCTCTGTCAAGAAAATACAGGCCAAGGGTGAGAGTTATTATTGTAAGGGCCATAGTTCCAGGACCCATAAGGTTCCAGCCGGGAAAGAAATATTTTATTGTGGCTACTAGAATTGATGAAAATGCATAGGCAAGAAAGATCAAAGCGATTGGAACTAGAATTTTCTTGACCATTTTTTTATCTTTCAAAGCTCTCATTATTATGTAATAAGTGCTTTCAATGTTCTTTGATTGCTTCACAATAACTTTTCTCATATGCGCTATTGGCACCCTGGATGTCACTAATGGAAGTATGTACTCATCTTCACTTCCATCGCTAACGAAAATTACATCTTTAGGTTTAACTTTTTTTATCACCTTGTCTAATTGCTTTGCTATTATCTCATCACTCTTTATGCCAACATTTTCATGGCCTGTGAGGGTTGCAACTTCAATATCCTTTCCTTCTTTTTTTATTCTATCGTAAATGGATACGGCAGCAAATATGGCATTTGCATCTGAATCTTCAGGATCTGCAAGAGCTAAAGCTACCGCTGCATCTAGATTCTTCTTTCTTCCAATTATTGGCCCTTTAATTCCCGCTTTTCTCCCAAGATCATCATCTCTGTCAACGCAGAGAATAAGAGTAGTCACAATCTCTAAATGTACTTTAGTTTATATTAATCTTTTTGTGAAAAATTTGCAGAAAAATCTTTAACTATCACTTGTATGCTCTATTATGTTATTTCTAGAATTAGGGAAGGAACAGGTAGAGATTAAGCCTACAAAGATTGTGTGTTTAG
Organism: Candidatus Aciduliprofundum sp.; assembly: GCA_015523135.1. Lineage (GTDB taxonomy): Archaea > Thermoplasmatota > Thermoplasmata > Thermoplasmatales > Aciduliprofundaceae > Aciduliprofundum. The sequence continues at coordinate 6,624 of WAKY01000022.1, read as the reverse complement.
GGAGAAATTATGCAGCACATGCGAAAGAAATGAAAAGTGAGATACCAACCAAACCAGTTATTTTTCTAAAGCCCCCTTCAGCATTAATTGGGCCTAATGAATTTATAATCTTGCCTAAGGAGAGTAAAAATGTTCATCATGAAGTTGAGCTTGCAGTTTTAATATCAAAAAAAGCGAAAAATGTGAAAATTGAAGATGCTATGAATTATGTGCTCGGTTATACCATCTTATTGGATATAACTGCCCGTGATTTGCAAGATGAGGCAAAGAGAAAGGGCTTGCCTTGGACTGTGAGCAAGGGATACGATACATTTGCACCAATAGGACCAAAGATTGTGGCGAGGGGGGAAATAGACCCAAATAATTTAGATATAGGATTAAAGGTAAATGGAGAGATAAGGCAGAAGGGAAATACATCCCAAATGATATTCAAAATACCTGAGATAATTTCTTACATTTCTTCTATAATGACCCTTGAGCAGGGAGATATAATTGCTACAGGCACACCTAGTGGTGTTGAAAGAATAGAGAGTAGTGATGAAATAGAAGCTTGGATAGAAGGAATTGGAGTTTTGAGGGAGAGTGTCAGGAGAGAAAATCTATGAGGATTTCCGGAAGCTCAGCTACACTATTCACCACGATATCCGCATTTCCACCTTTTGCCACACCGCTAAGCACCAGAATCTTCCTTGCTCCTAATTTTTCTGCAAGAAGCATGTCTGTCTCAATCCTATCTCCTACGACCCAAAGCCCCTCTCTTCCTAATATGGAGTTTATTGTATTTACATAGGGCTCATTTGGCTTTCCCATTACCCTTGCTTTTTTCCCCGTTGCTGCCTCCAATGCTGCTACCATACTCCCTGCCCCGGGAATTAATCCTTCTTCGGATGGAAAGTTCTTATCATCATTCGTAGCTATGAATTTTGCACCATTGTTTATGGCTAAGCATCCAGCTTTCAACTTTTCATAAGTTAAGGTAGTATCCATTCCAACTATAACATATTCCGCCTTACTCCAGTTTTTCAAATCAACAATGTTCCATCCTATCCTCTTTACTTCCTCAAAAATGCCTATTTCACCAACGATGAGTGCAGAGGATTTATTTTTTTCATTTTTTAGGACTTCTGCAGTAACATAAGCTGATGTAATAATATTATCCTTGTTTACATTTATCTCCATATTTTTTAATTTCTCCACATACATATCCCTTGTTCTTGTAGAATTGTTTGTGGCGAGGAGAAATGGGATGCCATTATCTTGCAGAAATTTTATGAATGCATCTGCACCTTCTATTTTCCTATTTCCCCTGTACAGCACGCCATCCATGTCTATTACGAATTTCATGTGGGGTAATGTGTTTTGCTCTTTTTAAATTCTCCTTTGGAAAAGTAATAAATAATGCAGTGCCATAGAGAGATAGGTGATAATATGCCATTGAAATTTGATGAAATTGTAGAATTGAGGATATTAACAGGACAGGTAGTAGGGTATAGAGCACTACTTGGATACAACAGAGTTGCATTCGTGGCTATGAAGAATGTTCTTTGCACGGCTATTGGCTCCTCAATGGAATCTTCTTACATATCAGCCACAGGAGGAGAGTGTAGGTACTTTGTAATAGATGATAACTATGATTCCCTTGCAGAAGAGCTTGAAAAGTATCATCCTAACCTCATAGCTGTGTTTGTTGGAGGGAACAAAGAGTTTGATAATTTGAGGGGTATTTTGCATAATCTATTTACGGCAATAGCAAAGAGAGAAATTGACACGGATTTTCTGTTCCATCTCTACACCTATGTAAAAGTGGGTCTAGATGTGCTTCGTGAGGATGAAGATATAAAGAATTACCTTGCGGATAAGAGATTAATGGCTTATACGGCTAACTTTGATGAGGGACTTGTAGAGTTAAGAGAAGTTTATCTACTTGATAATGAGATATACAGCGAAATTATTGAAGAGTACCCTGTATCCTTCAGACATACGCGCATATTCAATGAGGGCTTGAAAGGAAGGATTATAAAGTTTGAAAAGGAGTGATACCATGCGTATCTTGGTACTCAGCGATGTTCATGGAAACTGCGACTCTCTTGCCACCATTTTGGAGAAAGAAAAATACGATGCAGTGTGGTTTCTCGGAGATTTAACTGACTATGGACCTGAGCCTCATTTAGTTCTAGATACCCTCAAAGATTTAAAGCCAGAAATATGGATTATGGGAAACCACGATTATGCCAATGCCTTCGGCGTGGATTGCAAATGCGGAGAGAAGACCCATGATTTGAGCGTTTATACAAGGGAGAATGTGACGCAGAAGCTTTTGAGCAAGGAAGACATACAATTCTTAAAAACTTTGCCTGTAAAAAAAGAAAGTAAAATTGGGGGAAAGAACTACCTATTTGTGCATGGTTGCCCGGCAGATCCTTTATACGGTTATATGTTTGATTTTATGCCTGAATGCATGAGAAATGAGATTGGTGGAGTTGTAACTACAGATTATCTTCTCTTTGGGCACACTCATTTTCCTGTGCTGGGAGAATACGATGGAATGGTATACCTCAATCCTGGAAGTGCTGGGCAGCCAAGAGATGGAGATCCTAGAGCATCTTACGCTATCTATGAAAATGGAAAATTTGAGTTAAAGCGCATAGAGTATCCCGTGGAAAAAACTGTAGAAAAACTCAAAAAAGTTATTGATAGAAAAGGTTATCTTGAGAGGTTAATCTCTATTCTGAAAAATGGAAAAGTTTAGAGAATCAGGGCAACAATATCCTTTACATTGAGAACTGCAACTTCCTTTCCTCTGTATACCTTTTTCTTTTGCACTTTTACCATATCTTCTGTTATTTTTATACCGTTTATTTCTGCCTCTCCATTTTTTATCTTCTCCCAGAGCTCATGCGGCTCCGAGGACTTTATGAACTCCACTATCTCCTTTGCTTTCTCCCTGAACTTTGGCCCTATAACCGAGAAATTCGGCTGCAGGGATGACACGATTTCTTCAACCTCTCCTTCAATCTTCGTGCTTACCTTGCATTTGAATGTGCCCTCTATATCTTCAATTCCCTCTTTGATTCCCTCCACGATAATCTCGTTTATTTCCTTCTTGTTCTCATTCCTCCAGCGGCGGATCTCTGCTATGAGCTCTTTGACCTTCTCTCCTTTATCAATAGCCTCATTATCTACGAAGATTGGCTTCGGCCATGAAGTTATATGTACACTCTTTTCCTTTTCAAATTTCCTGTAATGCTCTTGATAAATTTCCTCTGTTATGTGAGGCATAATTGGTGCAAACATTTTTACTATTCCCAAGAACACATTGTAGAGAGTGTACTTCGTTGCATCCTCATTTAATCTATGCTTTATCATCTCAACGTAATGGTCTGCAAAAACGTTCCACATAAAATTCTCTATAACCTTTACAGCTTTATCATACCTGTATTCGTCCATGTTATTTGTAGCCTCCTCCACTGTTTGAGAGTACCTGGATATTATCCATTTATCCATGAAGTGAAGTTCTTCTTTAGGAACATCTCTTATTCCGTCTTTAATGGCAGAGCCAACAAATTTGCCTAAGTTGTATAGTTTTATTATCACCTTTCTACCGCGAATTGTATCCTTGTAACGGAATGGTGTATCCTCCCCAGGAGTACATTTTGCTGCAAAGAAGCGGAGTGCGTCTGCACCATACTCATCTATTATATCCAGCGGATCAACTACATTTCCCCAAGATGTGTGCATGGGCCTTCCATCAGGAGCTAGAATGAAACCGTCAATCATTATATCTTCCCAAGGCTTCTCTCCAGTAACACTCTTGCAGCGTAGAATTGTGTAGAATGCCCAAGTTCTTATTATATCATGGCTCTGAGGTCTCAGGCTCATCGGGTATAATTTTTTGAATTTCCCCTCATCTCGAGCCCAGAAGGTGTTGTAAAGAGGGGAAATAGAAGAATCTACCCAGGTATCAAAAACATCCTCTGTGCCGTGCAAAGGAGTTCCACAGATAGGGCATTTCTCATAGGGTGGCGGGTCCACAGTTGGGTCAACGTGCCTATTCATCTTGAGCAAATCCTCGAATTTAGGTACAAAGGCATGGCCGTTCTCGCACTCCCAGATTGGAATTGGTGTGGCAAAATATCTTTGTCTTGAAACAACCCAGTCCCACTCAAGAGAGTCAATCCAATCGTAGAGCCTCTTCTTCATCCACTCTGGATGCCAGTGTATTTCCTCCGCTGTTTTCTTAATCTCTTCTTTTAGGTCTTTAATTTTTATGAACCATTGCTCTTTATTTATGAGCTCTATGGGGGTATGGCAGCGCCAGCAAACACCAACATTCTGCTCTATTTCCTCTTGCTTCAAGAGCAGTCCTATCTCTGCAAGATCCTCAATTATTTTCTTTCTCGCTTCTTCTACGGGCATTCCCGCGTATTTTCCTGCTAATTCGGTCATCTCACCCTTGTCGTTTATTCCCTCAAGGAATTTTAGGTTGTACTTATATATCCACTCTAAATCATCTTTATCGCCTACGGAGCAAATCATAACAGCACCCGTGCCAAAATCCTTATCTACCTTCTCGTCAGCCACAATTTTAACTTTCTGCCCGTAAATTGGCACGATAGCATGTTTTCCCACAAAATCCTTGTACCTTTCATCATCAGGATGCACGGCTATTAGCTGGCATGTGCATAGCAGCTCGGGGCGAGTTGTAGCTATGACTATCTCTCCCCCCTCCTCCACCTTAAAGGGAATGTAATTTAATTTTGTCTTCCTCTTCTGATACTCTATCTCGGCATCCGCTATGGCAGTACCGCAGCGAGGGCACCAATTAACAGGATGCTTCGCCTTATAAACCAATCCTTTTTCAAACATCTTTATGAAGGACAATTGCGTTATCCTTCTGTAATATGGGGCATCTGTTTGATAGTATATGGTAGGATCCATGGCCTCCCCTAAAATTTTGAACTGGCGAATCATTTCTCCTATATTCTCATTGGCGAATTCCTCGCAGAGTTTTATGAATTCTTGCCTAGGAGTCTCACGCATCTTTATTCCATACTTCTTCTCCACATTCACCTCAATGGGCATGCCGTTGACATCAAAGCAGAGAGGGTAGAAGACATTGTAGCCCCGCATCCTCTTGTACCTTGCTATGAAATCTATGTGAGCGTAATGCGTTGCGTGCCCTATGTGCAATTTCCCACTTGCGTACCTTGGGGGCACATCTATGCTGAAAATTGGCTTATCGCTATGGGGGTCAAATCTGTAAATCTTCTCCTTCTCCCAGAAATCCTGCCAGTGCGCCTCGCGCTCCTTGAAATCGTACATAATAAGGTGAAATGAAGGGAGAATATAAAAATTTGGGGTTGGATTTAGAAATAAATTGATTGTTAATTTTTACTAAAATTTCAAAGTTACATCCACGCTTATTGAATCACTCCACGTCCAATATGCTAATAACGGCCTCTCTATCAACGGAAGAGTATCCCAATGCCATAATCTTTTTTGAATCTATGAAAAAAGCTTTTTCATACCACCCATCAAAACTATCCACAAATCTATCAATCATTTTTAAATCTTTATCTAATATGTAAATCATGGGCTTTTCTCTATACTCACCTGAAAGAATTATTACATCCCCCTGAATTTCAGCGCTCAGAATGGTACTATCTTTGAATTGCATCTCTTCTTTTCCATATTTATCTATTTTTAGTGCAATTCCTGTATCTTTTTTGACTCCAACAACCAATAATGAATCCCCAAATTCTGTGGCTGAATAAATTAAGAGGTTTGGAATCTCCTTTTTCCAGATTTCTTCAAGTCTTTCATTTATATGGATTACCCTGCTATACCATTTATTTAAGTGCTTGTAAGAGTAGCATATAAATCTAGGCGTTATGCTTCCTGCAAGTACATCCTCATATTTTCCATACTTTTTAACATCCAATAATTTAAACTCCTTATCCAACTTTATTATGAAAATGTACCTTCCTTTGTTTCTACTTTCACCCATAGCCCAGAACTCGCTTTCTTTACTAATCATTGAGTAAATTGTATCATTGTTGCCAATAGCGTAACTAACCTCTCCCAATTTTCTACCACCTTCATCAACCGAAAGTATGTAAGCTTTCCATCCTTCTCCACCGCTTTCTGTTGCTTTTCCGTAAGCATTACCACCAATCAGGTAGCCTTCTTTTCCTTTAATTATTGTCTGAGCTTCGTACTCATATCTTCCTCCATACATTTTATTCCACAATTCTTTTACATCTTCATCTACTTTCAATAACAGAATTTTGTATTTACCATTTATTTTTACATCTCCTGCTATAATCCAGCTATCCTTAGCTCTACAAAAATCAGTGAATATTGTATCTTCTCCGAATTTGTAATTAAAATGTTTTATGTTTCTCATTGACCAGTAAGAGATTTGATGTATTAAATAGTTCATTCTTTGCCAATACCTTAATATCCTCGGAGAGAGTTATGATAAGGGATGAAGAAGAGAAGATATGTTAAAATTTCCAAGGAGCCGGAAATATCTAGCACACAGTTCAACAACTGGATGAGGTATGTTATTCAAAGCAGTGAGGATATACGAGAGATGGAATCTTTAATTTATTTGCAGAAGAT
>WAKY01000021.1 GCA_015523135.1 Candidatus Aciduliprofundum sp. | reverse complement strand
TCCAGATTTATATCTTCAAGGTCCTCATCATTTAGTTTTGATATGAGTTTTCTCACCCTCTCCTGCACGATTGGAGATGCATTTTGGAGCTTCTCCATAACCTTCTTTTCAAGCTCTTCCACATTTACCCTCGTGTGCTTCATATGATAGCTTCCACGCATAACCACTAGGCCCAAGCCACGGACGATTTTGTAAGGAAATACCTTTTCGCTATGTCTGCTCCCCCTCATTTTTATAATTTTCAAATCTCTGCGGGTGTTGTCCTCAACATACCTATAGCGAAGATGGATTATGGAATCTGCCAGATACATTGGAATTGCTGTTTCCGGGGCAGATAGATTTGCTGGGCCATGCTCCTCCAAGGTAGCCACCACAGTTCCTATCTTTCTCATCTCTTTGAGCATAAAGCCAAGCAATTCTCTTTGCTCGTACCTTGATGGTGTGGCCCATACCACGGGGGTTAAAGGGTCTATGGCAATTCTCGTATTGGCCCCGAGCCAAGTTGACACAAAATCTGGAAGCTCTTTTCTTATGAATGCTTTGAATTCTTTGCCAGAGGCATCTACAAAAATCAATTTTTCCTCCTCTACGAAGTATGTAATGTCATCCCACCCCATATTCAGAGCATCCCTAATTATTTGCTCTTTATTCTCATCTAAGCTTATGAATATGCAATCCTGTCCATCAAGCAAACCCCTTCTTATAAATTGAGTTGCAAATGTAGTTTTACCTGCACCTGTGGAGCCTATTACCACTGTGGAAGATTTATTCATCAATCCCCCATCAAGAGGGTCGTCAAGCCCCAGAATCCCTGTTTTTATCTTCTCATCCATAAATCTTTTATGAGCGAGGCAATATTTAAAATTTTTTAAAATTAGAAATGGATTTATAAAATAAATGCATTGCATTTTTATGAAAATTGCCATAGGAATCGCCTTGCTCATTACTTTAATTCTTCTCATCCCTTCCGTGCAATCCGCGGAGCCCTCACAGGGGTGGGGATACAAATGGAGTTTTAAAAATGTGGAAATGGAAAATGCAAGTTTTGTGGGTAGGATGAATGGAAATAGGGTTATGGGGTTATATGTCAAGGCAAATGATGAGAATGGAATTTACAATCTCACTTACAAGGGCTCTTACTATACCTATGGATTTATGAATGGCGTTTGGAAAAGCGATAATGGCACGGTATATGGGGAGTATCATAACTCCTCTATAAATCTCTATTGGGTTAATTGGGATGGTTATATTCTAATGAAAAAGAGGAATATGGAATTTAATGGAAAGAATTACAGCTTCTATGGTGTTTTAAAGCAATATATTCATCTCTATACTCCTCAGCCAAGAGATGAATATATAAATGTGAGTTCTTTCATTCCTAAACCGTTTCAAATGTGGGAGAATAGTACGAGCAAGATTAAAGCCACTTACGATTTGAAAATGTTCATTGCCTATAATTCTTCCTTGCCCTATATTCTCAACGAAGATGGAAATTTAAGTTACTATATGAAAGCAAAGTACTGGGGAAATGTGAGGGCGAGTATTAATGGCTATGCTACTGATAGATTAAGTGGAAAATTAATCAATAATACATTTACAATCCATAGAAACCTCACAGGGAATTTCAATAGAGAATTTAAGGGAATTATTAATTTTCAAGCGCATATTTTTAGGCATGGGAGCTATGTGCAGAGAGCTGGTATATTGGAAAACATACCCTTCTCGTTAGCAGGGATACCATATATGCCGTATCAAAAGGCCAATTCTTCAGAGGAGCTTGGTTGGTGGATGCATGGTTTTCTTATAGATTTAATTATGTCCAATAATGATGCAAAAATTGAAAATGGATTTTACACGCAGATCACTTTGAATAGGCCATTTATGAAATATGCATCTCAGCCAGCGAAGGAGGTTGAAATTGATAGTATGATGAAAGAAGCTCCACAATTGTATGGAGAGTATAAAATGCAAAATGTGGCCATTTATGCGAGTGTAATTGTTGCAGTATCCATCCTCGTTGCCATTTTGATTGTAAGCATCCATAAGAGAAAGAATTAGAGCTTATCTAAAATCTCACCATCTTTCATTTTATCTAGTTCACATATAGAATAACCTTTTTCAATTAGGGAGAAGATGCATAGAGAGCCTATGGCATATCCTTTTCTTTCAGGTCCGTAGAACTCAAGTATTGTATCTTGAGTTAATTTTTCATCCTTTCTATTTTTGAGAATATTCATATACTCTTTTTCTTTCTCAATATACTCTTGCCATTTATCTCTCTCTAAAGGTATGTATTTCCATATATTCTCTTTCTTTAGATCATCGTTAAACCAAGCTGAAAATGTTATTCCTAAACCTTCCAGTATAGTTAAATTGGCAAAATTCATCTGGTAAGGAGAATCTATGCCTTCTGGCAAGAGAACTGTATGCAAGCGCACAATATGGGCATACTCATGGGGTAAGAGCACAATCAAATTATCTGGATTCATAAAGGAATCATCTCCACCAATACCAAAAAATATGAAAAGTTCCAATTTTTGGGAGTATTGGGTTATAACAAAATCAAAGGGTGCAGGAAGGAAATACACAGAAAAATTATTGTCTATGGGACACATATTTTCCACTCTTTGAAGAATATTATGTATTTCATCACTCTTATTTTTATATACCTCCAATATTTTCAAAATTTCAGATAGATTCTTTTTTGTATTTTTGAAAAATTGTAATGCATCGGTGTTGAGCATTTTTCCTATTGAGTTTTGAAATATATTTTCATATTTCTCATATATGCACATCCAAGGTTCTTCTGATTTCAAGCAATCCTCCAAGATATCTACATCAATCATTAGTTTGTGCATAAAATAAGATGATGAGAGAGTTTTATAATTAATTTGCCATTATGCAAAGGTTTAAATTTCAAATTGTTATGGTTTGA
>WAKY01000020.1 GCA_015523135.1 Candidatus Aciduliprofundum sp. | reverse complement strand
GGGCACAACCCAGGGGAGAATCAGGTACGCGGTGAAGGAGAGCATGGGTGCCAAAATAAAAAGAGACCCCGCATCTTCTGGCACCACAATCTCCTTTTTGAAGAACTTGGCGAGGTCATAGTACGGCTGGAAAATTGATATACCCTTTCTGGACTCAAATTTAGCTTCCCATTTCTTCAGGATGCCTACCATTAAGGGCGAAAGGGCTAACACGGTCAATACCTGCGCTAAACCTGCTATTATCTCGGAGATCATCTGGCGTCACCTCATGCGAAAAGGCGTCATCAGCCTTGCGGCACTTTTGGGTGGACGCCATCACCCGAAGCAGGGGTGAATTTAGGGTATGGTATTTAATAATTTCTATTTATTGGGTGAGTTGCAACCATAGAGAACGATGAAATAGAAGAGATTAATAAAGGATGAGCAGGAAGCTAGAGTTATACAAGATTGTGAAGATAGGATTATGAGCAAATTAGAGGAGTGGAAAAGAAATATTCGCAAGAAGTGGGCGTATCCCCTTTCTAACCCTCAAATATTACTTGGTTATTGGTGATTACATATTTTTCCCATTCTTTCTCTATTGTTTCTAAACTCTTCCTTTTTCAAGTTCTTGCTTATGATCCCTATGTGTAACTTTACTCTTTTTTATGTTTTTCTGGGAATTCAAGTTACCCTCAAAAATTGTATTATGTTATGAAGATCAACCTCCTTGCAACTATCATAAATCCTTTTGGGAGGAAGCCCCTTTTCCTTCTTTTGAGTAAACTAGCATCGGAAGATGTGAACACGCCCTGCTACGCAGGGGAGTGGCACCATACCATAAGGGAAGGGTTTGGAAAGGGAAACCGTAGGTGTCCCTTCCAGTGGGGCCGCCGAGATTTGAACTCGAGTCTCCGGCTTTTCCGGAAGGTTGCAGGAGGTAAAGGAACCCGCTGGTGGTTCCTCACCCGAAGCCGGAAGGATGCCAAGCTACCCCACGGCCCCAATAAAACCGGTAATGCCAAAAAAGATAATAAATTTTTAGAATAAAAAGAAAAGAGAGGATTACTCCTCTTCAGAAGATTTCTTGCTTTCTTCGAGGGATTCATTCTTTTTCAGTTCTCTCTCTTTCCTCTCTGGGTTTTTTACCTTTTTTTACCATTGCTACTGCTATCACTATTATTATGATTATTATCAGCAGTATAGATAGTCCAATGACTATTCCACTCATACCTCCTATTCCCGGTGTAGTATGCTTTACTTCTTTGATTTCGAATGTTATGGTGGCAGTGTTTGAATTTCCAGCTTTATCTACGGCTTTTACTGTAACGGTGTGTTGTCCTACGCTTAGGCCAGTGAAGTTGTAGGATGTCTGAGTTTCAACATTTGTCCAGCTTCCGTTATCAATTTTTATTTCATAATGGTCTATTCCAAGATTGTCATTTCCATCCCAAGATACTACAACGTATGTATTGGTTGTGTTGTAGTTGTTTGTTGGAGAATTTATGCTTATTGTAGGCGCTTGAGTGTCCACAGTTACATTTATGGAAACTTCTTTAGAATTACCTGCCTTGTCTACTGCCCTTATATGAATGGTATGTTGTCCATCTTGAAGATTTAAATTATAGGAAGTGGAGTTTCCAACATTCTTCCAAGCGCTGTCATCTACCTTTATTTCATAGTATGCTATTGCAAAGTTATCACTTCCAGCCCATTTTACAGTTATAGAAGAACTATTTGTTATCATATTGTTTTCAGGTGAGGTTATATTTAGTGTTGGAGCTACTGTATCTACAGTAAAACTAAATGATGTTTGATTGTAATTGCCAGCCTGGTCATAGATCCTTAGAACAACATTATGCAACTCATCGCTCAAATTTGTAAGAGTATACTCATTCACATTGCCTATATTGTTCCAATTGCCCCCGTCTAACTGAATCTCAGAATAGTTCACAGCCACATTATCACTTGCAATCCACTTCAGTGTGAAGGTATTTGTATTTATCCAAGCTCCGCTCTCTATGCTCATATTCCACTGTACTGTTGGAGGTATTGTATCTATCGAGAAGTTCAAATATACTGTTCTCCTATTTCCTGCAGCGTCCATTCCCATTAGGGATACTTGATGGGCTCCACTCTTCAATCCTTGAGCTAGATACTGTGTATTACTTCCCACAGACATTGGAAGGTTGTTATCAACTGTAATCATAAATGTAACTTTGGTTTCATCGGTATAAGTCCATTTTATTAGAACATCGGATGTGTTGACATATGAATTCTCAGCAGGTGCAATAAACTGTATTGCAGGAGGGGTTGTGTCAACTTCAAAAGATACTTCTGCAGTTGCATTATTATTTGAGAAATCAAATGCCTCTACATACGCTGTGTGCTGTCCATCTTTAACATTGTTGAATGTATATTTAGTGGCATTACCAACATCTATCCAGCTTCCACTGTCTATTTTTATCTGATAATGAGAGATGCCCGTGTTATCTGTACCATTCCAGTAAACCGTTATAGAAGAACTTGCAAGTATGGCTCCATTCTTGGGCGAGCTTATTGATACCGTTGGAGGTACAGCATCCCAAGCAATCATAAGTGGATAATAATCTTTTGCAGAGCCACCTGGTATTACATAGGGTGTATCTCCAAATCCGTCATGATTTGCATCAGTTCCATTGTAATCGCTCCAGTAATTACCTCCGATTGGTGGTGCTAGAGACCATGTATTGTTTCCATTATCATATGCTTGATATTTGTTGTTTAGGAAGTTATTATGATAAATTGTGTTGTTATAAGAGCTGCTAACTCTTAGGCCATATCTGTTATTTGCAAAGGTGTTATTGTCTAATACGCTGTTCTTTACACTATACATAACAACACTAAATATGTTATTTGTAAAGTAATTACCAAATACTTTTATGGAATCGGAATATCTTATAGTAACTCCCCAGTAGGAGTTATTAACCAAGCTATAGAGAACTCCTACATTGGAAGAGCGCTCTATGAATAACTCACCTACGTCATTTATGGTTACATTGCTGAGTGTTACATTTGTAGAGTAGAATACTCCAATATACCCTGCATCCACATTAGCTAAAGTATATCCATCTTTGTTGTCAATGTAATATAGTGGCTTACCACCAACTGTATTGTTTGAGTATATTGTTTGATTGTAATATAGAGCATTTGGATATGAGGATACATAAACTGGATGTGTGTTTTTAGAGAATTGGTTTGAGGCAAGGGTATTGTGGTACGAGGCACTGAAGAATACACCATAATAGTTGTCATATATTTTGTTCTTTAGCATATATCCATTCTGCACATTTTGCAGGCCTATACCATAGCCGTTTGATGTGTTATGTATATAGCACCCTTCAATCACAAAATATGCTGTGGTATTTGTGATACTTATTGCGTATGAACTACCATGGGCGTCTATGTCCCACCAACCAATGATATACGGATTATCTTTAGTACCATTACCTCCTATCACACCATTGCTCGCTGTGAAATCTGAATCGGAGTTGATTTTTATTGTATGGAAAGTTTGTATTGGTCTTAGATATGCTCTTACTATGGCATTATGGGATGAATCTTGAAGGGCAGGGACATCAGGAGAGTTATCTGAAACTTGATATGGCTCTCCAGGGATGTATGTATTTGGATAATATTCAATATGGAATGATGTGATTATCATCCTTTTGCTCCATTTATGGGCGTAGAGGAAGAACTCATTGGAAGAGTTATAACTGAAGTTGCCCATAAAGTCGGTTAAATCCACTGCTAAGAATGTTGGGAATGGATGGTCTCCTCCATTATACGAGGTAATGTTTCCAAATATTGATTCCTTTATCTGTATTGGATTGGATGGAGAACCTATACCCAAATCTATAGGAGTTATTCTGGTTCCAGCGTTATTTGGATCCAAATTCCAGGTAGCAAGTAATTTTGGCTCATAGTTTTGTCTTGGGGTCATATAAAATGCCCAGGGATATCCAGCGCCCATGGCTAATATCTTGTACATAGCCTTGTATGTTATCCAGTAATAACCTCCTTTAGCCCAACCATCTCCCCAAGAGTTCACTATTTTGAAAGCTCCCTGGTCTCCGTTATCTTTTATAGTATCGTTCCATCCAACTATTGTTTGAGCGTGATTTATTGAGCCATTGGCATCATATTCGCTGTATGAGATTATATAGTTTCCCCCGCTGTTGAAGATAGGATCATATTGGTCAGCATCAATTGCAAAATTAACTGTGTATCCATCTGCAAGGACAGCCTTTATGGCATTGGTTAGGTTTTCAACTTGTTGGGGTGTGGGGGCTTTATCTGTCCCTGTAGTTGCATTTATAATTGCACTTACATTTAGCTCGTATCCGTCAAGTATCCTATATAATGGGGCTTCTCTCCATGCAGCTTCATCTCCCCAAGAAATGGGATCGTGGTCGTTGTAGGGCATTGTGTTCATTGTAGCACCACCTAATCTATACAGTACCATCATATTTGCTTGGAATGAAGAACCACTATCAGTGCCTCCATTCACTTTATTATATGTCCATGCAGGACTCATAAGATGTCCTTTGTTGTATCCATAATGGGCATCTGTCCAGTTATGAGTATAGGCTTGAATCCAACCCTCACTGTAATATGTTACAGCCCAAGCAGCACAAGAGCCTTGTGCACCCTGATTACCAACTTTTGGAAACCTTGGATCCTTGGATAAGTCTAGGATGGCAGGTAAACTTCTTGGAGTATACACAGAATTTACCACCATAAGATTTCCCACAGAGCTTTCTATTGTGGATTCAGAAGGCGTTCTAAAACCTGTATAATGTCCATCCACTTTCAAATCTCCTGTCTTCACATTCTTTATATGCTCCATCATAAACCTTGCATCGCCTTGGTTGAAATAATGGATGTTGTAGGCAATCGGCTCATCTACTGGTTTAAAGAAATTTTGGGTATTGTTATGATGTGCCTGTGCAAGTGCTGGTATCACCGAAAAGCCACTGAGCAACAATACACTTATCACCATTATAACTATCAATGCCTTTTTCATTTTGTGCACCCGAGCGGAGTATAACAATCTTTATTAATATTTTTTTCGCAGCTATACAAAATCTAAAATTTTTGAAACAATTTTTTCCATTTTCTTGCTCATTTCTTTCATAATCTTTAAATTCTCATCATGAGAAGTTTTTTCATCAACATAATTTACCACAATGCAAATTGGTTGATAGCATATTTCAAGCTCTTTAGCGAGTTTTGCCTCGGGGGCAACGGTCATACCTACAACATCAGCACCTAAAATTCTCAACATATTCGCCTCGGCCGCAGTTTCAAACTGAGGGCCTTTCATAGTTGCATATGTCCCTCCTATGGGGATATCTAATTTTTGGCTGAGTTTTTCTCGCAATTCTTTGCAGAAGGGCTCATACATATTCATATGGTATGGCTCATTGTCATGATAGGTCCATATTTTGCCTGTAAAGTCAAGGAGATTGGATGGAAGAATAAAACTTCCCGGCTTTAAAGAATCTCTCAACGAGCCAACGGTGCTTATTGATATTATATTTTTCACATTCAACTCTTTGAAAGCCATTATATTTGCGTGGTAATTCACCTTGTGTGGTGGCTTCGGAGGGCTTCCATGCCTTGAAACGAAAACAAAATTATCCCCTTTCAGAACTTTTACATCTCCATAATCTGTCCTAATTATTTTCTCCTCGCCTTTTATTCCCTCTATTCCCTCGTAGAGCCCACTGCCACCAATTATTCCTATCATTTTCTCAACTCTCCCAAGGTAGTTACTCTCTCAGCAAATGCGTTATGCTTATGTATGCTCTCCTCGCTCTCACTGCGCACGATTATTAAAACATCATCAGGAAGGTGCTCATATTTTTTTAGAATTCTATGCAGTATGTCTCTTACAACATCCTCAACAAACTTTGGATTCTCATGAGCTTTTAGCACAACTTCACCTTCATCCCTGCGCTTTAGAATCTCGTATGTAGGCGAGGAAACGGAGTCTTCAATTATCTCAATCAAATCATTTGCCTCAATTTCATATCCATCTGGAACTTCAAGCATTACAGTAGCTAAATTCCTCTGATTGTGTGTTGGCACAGGAATTTTGTCAAGGAGTTCATCATTGTATTTTTCTTTTAATATTACGCGAACGGTTTCCATGGCGCAGGGGCATGCGGTCATACCTACAACTTCAACCCCAACCATTTTCTTAACTCCATTCTCATCCATCTTTGCCCTTCCTATAAGCCCGTATTTCTCTATTGTTTTTCTTCCCAATGGAGTTTTTCTCTCAAGGAAGTAATCTGCCTTCAAATTAACTTCGGCGTATGTTGCATACTCATGCTTCTCCTTTACCTTTTTTACTATTCTGCTTGCGAGATTCTCTATACCTGTGCAGGGAGTTGTAACGCTATCCTCTACAATTTCAGATATGACTTCTATATTCCTTGACATGTCTGAGCCCTTCTTGGATGGAGGTAGATCCACAAATATGTCTATGGTAGTAACAAGGGTAACTGTTTTATCCCCTCTCTTCACGAATATAGGCTTGACTACATTCTTAACCCCTACGCGGGTTATCTTGTACCTTTTTTCTGGCTGAAGACCTTGAACATC
>WAKY01000019.1 GCA_015523135.1 Candidatus Aciduliprofundum sp. | reverse complement strand
GGAACAAATGGAAGATTGCTCATGGATGAGGGCATACTTGAGTTGTATGGAGTAAAAGAAAAAATTGATATGGAGATAGATTTCTTTGATTTCTCTGCCCATGCAGGACACTCAGAGTTGATTGAATTTGCCGAAAAATGCTCTCCAGAAAAGATAATATTAATGCACGGGGATAATAGAGAAGCCCTTGCAAAAGATTTAAAAGATAAGGGATTTGAAGTTATTATGCCAAAAAATGGTGAAGATTTCGTTATTTAGCCCTTTTAACAGTTATGGGAATAACACCCTTTTCAAACTCGTACATAGCAATATCTAAAGGATCCACTATATCCTCAGGAAGATGAATAAGAACAGGAGCGCCCATAGATATCTGCAATGCTCGTGCGCCGATTATGCGCGCCTTTTCAAACCTTGTGTACTCCATAAAACCCACCAGATTTGGTTTAATGGGTTTTCATATATAAAGCTTTTTAACGATAAATCCAAATATGCGAGGGGAATGTAAGAGCGTGTATATTGGAATTGACGATACCGATTCTCGCAACGGAATGTGCACCACATACCTTGTAAAAGTGCTGGTTGAGAAATTAAAAGATTTTGGAGTAGATTTAATAGGCCCACCAAGATTAGTGCGGCTAAATCCAAACATACCTTGGAAGACAAGGGGAAATGGAGCTGTATGCATAAGAGTTGGCAAGGGATATGGAGAGAAGAAAGTTGTGGGAGAGATTGAGGGTGATAAAATTTATGCTTTCAGGTACGGGAAGGATGTCAATATTAATTTAGATGACATAATTCCACTCTTAAAAAATTATTTTGTCTTGGAGGATTCAACAACCAATCCAGGAATAGTTATTTCCAAGAGAAAGCTTCCAGAATGGCTATACTGGAAAGCAGTTAGGGATGTTGTGGATATTGCTCTCGTTGAGAAATTATTAGAAGAGAATGATGCAAAATTTTTCAAATTTAAAAATGGAAGGGGGATAATAGGTGCCTCCGCAGCCATATCTTGGAGAGCTAAGAAATTTACATACGAACTTTTAACATATTTACCAGAAAATAAATGGGGTGAGGAAAGGTATATTGATGAAAATTCCGTAATTGAGATGGATAAAAAAACAAAGTATACTTTTGACAACTACGATTATGAAAATAATTACATTGCAATATCCCCCCATTCAAAGACCCCTGTACTTTTCGGAATAAGGGGCTTAAATCCAGAGGAATTAATAAGAGCGAAGGATATGGTAAAAAGCATCCCTTACAATGCTTGGTTTATATTCTTGACAAATCAAGGCACTGACGAGCACCTTGTAAAAAGGAAAATTAAAGATATAAAGGTATATCAAAATATAATCTTGCGAGGAAAAATCGTGGAAGAGGCAAGAAGAATTGAAGGCGGCCATACAATATTCAAAATTGAAGATTCCACAGGAAAAATTGATTGTGCTGCTTACGAGCCAACAAAGAATTTTAGGAATATAATAGAAAAATTAAGAGTGGGAGACGATGTGGAGGTTTATGGTAGCGTTAGGGATGAGCCGAGAACAATCAATATTGAGAAAATAAAAATTACGAAATTAGCAGAGGTAAAGGTGAAAGTGGCAAATCCAAGATGCCCCAAATGCGGAAGAAGGATGGAGAGTATAGGGAAGGGTAAAGGATACAGATGCAGAAGATGCGGAATAAAACTTCCAGAGGAGGCAGCAGAATTCAAAATTTTAGAGAGAGAAATAAAAGAAGGATGGTACGAGGTACCAGTAATAGCAAGGAGGCATTTATCCATGCCCTTGAAAATAAAGAATATGAAATCATTTAAGATGTTTTAAAACTTCTTTACGAGCATTATTAAGCTCATCTTCATCCAACTTTGGCAATTCTCCCGGAGCTCCTTCTTTAAGGTTATGAGAGAGAAACATACCTTCGCTCACAATTCCAAAAAACTCTGCAGGAGGAAGTAATGCCACAGGCAATTTCTCTCCCTCTTTCACATTTTGGATATTTGTTACCACCGTGATAATTCTACCAACATTAACATTACAAATCTTCAATTTATCCGCTTTGGGATGTTTCATCACGCTATCAATTTCTCCAATTCTTATATCAACGGCATAAGCGGGATCATCTGGCAATTTTAAGCGAGAGGATAAATTGTAAAGGATATTCATGCAAAATTTAACTCTTGCAATCCTTCCCTCATCAATATTCACCCTTTTCAATCTACTTACCCACTCTTTTCCCCCAAGAATATTGTAAAGCTCTAAAATTTTTGATTCCATTTCTTTTAGCATAGGTGATAAAGCATCAATTTCTACATAAGAGTACTTTATCTCCAAAATTTTTCTTTCAATATCATTCATAATTTTAGATGCTTCTTTACCCACACCTCGCATATTGTTGAATAAATTCTTCATATCCCTTGTGCACTTTTCAGCCATGAGAATCTTTGGATTGTTCGCAGTATCCATGATTGGCTTATTACATACCTGTAAATACCTTTTTCTCTGGGAAAATTATATATACCCATTATGTGATACTTATTGTCAGACAAAACATGGAAAGAGGCAGTTAAAATGTCCGATTCAATAAGGATTACAATCAGGCTCTCCCGCAATGCGGCGGAGAAGATGGAAGAGTTAGTCAAGAGTGGAGAATTCAAAAATTTATCCGAGGTAGTTCGCACTGCAATTGAGAATTTTTTGGCTGAGAAATTCGCCCCTAGGAATATTGAGAAGATAAGCGTGGATTTGCCAAAGGGCACAGTGGCAATGCTAGTTAAGCTCGTGGAGGCAGGAGAGGCAGTGGATATGGATGATGCCATTAGAACTGCTGTTAGGGAATATGTGAGAAGGCAAATCTCCACTCTTGCAAAGAAGGAGATTGAGGAAGGAATTAAAAAAGAAATTGTGGAAGGTGAGAGCTAATTGAGCATAGAATCTCTCATAAGAAGAGCTTCCTCATACACCCTTGTTGAGCGGGAGCTCTACGAAGAAAAGATTAATATTATGGTTATGGGAATAGGAGGAGCAGGCTGTAATGCTGTAAGCAGGATGAAAAAATTAGGGCTTTCTGTGCCAACGGTTGCAATAAATACCGATATAAATAACCTAAGGACTGTGGAGGCGGATAAAAAGATTCTTTTGAAAAAATACACAAAGGGTTTGGGCTCAGG
Source organism: Candidatus Aciduliprofundum sp. (assembly GCA_015523135.1). Lineage (GTDB taxonomy): Archaea > Thermoplasmatota > Thermoplasmata > Thermoplasmatales > Aciduliprofundaceae > Aciduliprofundum. The sequence continues at coordinate 15,878 of WAKY01000019.1, read as the reverse complement.
AGGATTAGTGGAGATAGGAGAAAAGAGCGCAATCCTTGCATCAAAGGAACTTGAAAATATATTTGATGGTATAGACATTGTTTTTCTAACAACGGGGCTCGGAGGAGGCACAGGCACAGGAGCTACTCCAATAATTGCAGAGCTAGCAAAGAGGGAAGGTGCATTAGTGATAACAATAGCCACTATGCCATTCAAGATTGAAAGAGCGAGGTTCATAAAGGCAAAAGAAGGATTAAAAAGAATTGTTGAATTATCCAATACATTAATCATTTTGGAGAACGACAAGCTTATGGAAATTGCTCCAAATTTACCAATCAAAAAGGCATTCTTAGTCATGGATCAGCTCATAAGCTATACAATAATGTCCTTCGTGGATGTTCTTACCAAGCCATCTTTGATGAATATTGATTTGGAAGATTTAAAGAGAATAATGAAGAATGGAAGGTATTCTACCATCCTTATAGGAGAAGGAGATGCAAATGATCCAAAAAAAATCGTGGTAGATGCTTTAAACAGGCCTTTAATAATGGATATGGACTACTCAAAAGCGAGTGGGGGAGTAATACATATCACAACGGGAGAGAGTGTACCTATTTCAGCCGTGTACTCCGCCGTAGATGCCATATCCTCATTAATGAAGGATGATGCAAATCTTATGATTGGTGCTAGAATAGATCCAAATTTTGAGAATAGAATGAGAATATTAGTACTTTTGACTGATATAAAGATCCCAATTCTCAGGGAGGAGTATGAAGTAAAGAGTTTAAAAGCTTATGAAATGGAGAAATTGCAAAGGTAAAAATTTAAATCTTGAAAGAGAATGAGTGTATAGGAGGTCTGAAATTGCCAAGTCCATATCTTAGTGGGATAAAAATCGAGAGGGAGCTTGTAAAGAAAGCACAGGCAATCAAAGAGAAAAGAGAGAAATGCGAGAAATATATAAAAGATATTGAGCAAGGGATTGCAACCATTAAAAATTATAAAAACACAAAGAGTTATGAAGATAAGCTAAAAAATGCAAAGAGCTCCTTTGAAGTTAAAGATTTTGATAGAGCATTGAGTTTATTAGAGCCTCTCTACCAAGATGTTCAAAAAGAGATTAAGAAGATTTTTGAAGATGAGGCAAAAAAGATTGAGAAAGTATTGCTCTCGGGAAATGTTGAAGATTCTGCAAGATTAAAGGCATATTTAGAGGAGGCAAAATCAAAATTATCCACAGATTTCGCTTCAAGCTTGAAAATATTACAAGATATAAATGAGAAAATATCTTCTTCATTAAAGAATGTAGTGGAGAAAAAGAAGAGAGAGCTCTTGACCAAGGTCGTTGGTATTGAGGGTTTTGAATGGGTAAAAGAGGAAATCGATAAAACAAATGTGGATTCTCAAGATGCTCTAGTAGAGCTTGAAAAAATAGAGAAAAAGATGAAGAATTATACCAAAAAAATTGTAGAAGAGAATATAAACAAGGCAGATAAACTCATAAACTTAGCAAAATCAGCCCATTACTCATTATCAATCGATATAGATAAGAAAAACGATGCAATTAATGCATTAAATGCTGGAGATTACTCAACAGCAATAAAAATCTCAGAAGAGTTTCTAGATTCTGCAAAAGATTCATTTAAACTATTTTTCACAAAACTATTGGACATCTCTGAGTTCCTAATCAAAGAAGGAGAGGATATGGGGGAGGATATGAGCAAGCCTAAAGAAATACTAAGTAAAGCAAAGGAAGCATACAATAAAGATGATCTTGATGGTGCTGTAGAGCTGGTGAAGAAGGCAACAGAGGAGGCAGAGAAAATAAAACTTCACAAGGTACTTGAGCTCATGAAAAACGCCAGGGATGAACTACTGGAAGCAAAGAAGAAAGGCATTGATATTTCACCTTATTTGGGAATGATTGACAACGCTAAAAACTTCCTAAAAATAGGGAAGCATAAAAAGGCTTACGATACCATACTAAGAGCAATTCAGATGCTTGACAGAAAGATTAACCTCTATTCCCAGCTGAAAAGAGAAATTGAAGAACTTAAAAAATTCAACGAGGATCTTAAAAAGGAAAATATAATACTTGAGGGAGTTGAAGCTAAAATTGAGAGTATTAATAAAGCTATAGAAAATAATCCAGAGGATGCAGAAAAGATGGTGGATGAACTTAAAGAATTGATGAAATTAAGCTTAAGGGATATAGCCAATACATTGTACAAGGACTTATCTTCACTACTTAACAAAGGGATCAACGCGGATATTGATTTGAGAGACATAGAAGTGGAGTTAGAAAATGTTGAAAAACTGCTCAAAGATGAAAACTACAGAGATTCGATAATTATTCTACGCAAAATTGAAGAAAAATTATATGAAAGAATATACAAGGAAGTTAAGGAGAGACTTGAAGATTTTAAAAAATACAAAGAAATAGATGTGGATGCTAAAATTAAGGACATTTCTGAACTAATAGAAAAGGGAGAGATTGAAAAAGTTATTGATAATTTCATTGTCCTACAAAATTCAATTTTCAATATTGAGAGAGAGAAATATGAAAAAATGATTAAAGAGATGGAGACAAGCATTACATTTTTAAAAGATTTAGGAGAGAACACAGAGAAAGCAGAAGAGCTTCTAAACAAGGCAAAAGAAGCTTTGAAGAAAAAAGAGATTGAAAATGTTGAAAAGATTTTGAAAAATTGCAATGGTATAATTGAATCCCTTTCCCAAAATCTAGCTGAGAAGGCCTATGATTCAGCTAAAAACTCAGCAGAAAAGGCAAGTAAGATGAAAATAGATTTGGAGAAGAATGGAATTATAGAAATGCTAAACAAGGCAGCAGAGAGTTTGAAAGATAAAAAATACCAAGATGTTATAAAATATACGGCAGAGATTGATGAGAAAATCAAAGAGCTAACAACTAAAATGAATAAAGCTATATCAATGAGAGATGAGTTAGAAAAGAGAAAGAACGAGCTTTCTGAGATGGGCTACAATGTTGAAGAATTAGAATCTTTGATAAAGGACATAGACAAGAAAATAGAGGATAATGAATTTGAAGATATTGAAAAGAGCATAAAGAATGGTTTTGATTTGGCCAAATCTATTGAGATTGAAGGAAGGATAAATACAATTCGCAGGGAAATTGAGAGTATAGGAAAGATTATGAGGGATTTCAATTTCAAAGAGGATTATCTAACAATTACAGAAGATTTCTTCATAAGATACAAAGAGAGAAAGTACGAGAATTTAGAGGAAATAGGAAAGAGAACTATTGAGAAATTAAAGAAATCCGTTGAAATTATTTTCAACAACTATGTAAATAGACTTGAAAAACTAATATCTGACTTAAGAGATATGGGTGTAAATGTTGACGATTCACCCATAGCTTCCAGCAAGGAGAAGTTCTGGGGAGGGAACGTTGAAGAGGCTTTCTCAATACTTCAAAATTTTGAAAGTGAAATAGAGAGGATACACGGAGAGAAAATGAAACTAATGGATTTAGAGAACAGAATAGGAAGATTGATAACTGTAGCTTCATCCCTTGGGATAGATACAAAAATTTACTTAGAAAGGGCTAAAGAACTAGAAAAATCAGAAAACATAGAAAATAAAAAGGAGGAGCTTGAGAATTTGGCCAAGGACATTGAGAAGGGAATAAGGGAGAAAATTGAAACCATAATAAATGATGTTGAGACGGAATTAACAAGGATGAGGAGAATGGGTGAAAATATAACAACACCAGAATCTATGATTGTTAGAGCAAAATCATCTATGAAAAAAGGAAATTATAGAGATGCTCTGACCCTAACGCTAAATGCAATGGAAGAGATTGAAAATCTAGGCATGCAGAAAAATACTGCTTATGGTATTTTAAAAACTTTAGATATAAAGATAAAAAAGATGCAAGGACTTATTCCAAAAGATATCATTTCAGAGTATAGAAATGCCAAGAGCTTATTTTTGAATGGAAGGTATAGGGAAGCTATAGACAAAGCCATGAACGTCGGTGAAAAGCTTTGGAACATTGAGAAAACTATTGAAATTATAAAAGATAAAAATAAAGATATTAAAAATTATATAGAACAAGGTAAAGCTTTAGGTATTGATATGCAGAGTATACTAATTCCTTTGGCTAAGGCAAAAAAAGAACTACAAAGCCTGCATTATGAGGCAGCTCTCAAGCTTGTGAATGATGCTCATAAGGAGGCAAGAAAGAAAATTGAAGAGCTGATAAGCGAGTACAGAAGAAGATACGAGGAGATTCTCAAGCCTATTATAGAATTTGATTTGAGGGACGAATTGGAAGAAGAGATTAAAGAAATTAACAATGCTTTTGCAAATAAAGATGCTGCTTCTTTGGGATCTTTAATACCCAAACTCAAAAATAAAGCTTCAAACATAATTGCAAATATAATAAAAGATAAGATGAGTGAGTTTGAGAAGATGAGTAATATAATTGAAGAGAGAAAAATTAAGGGTAAAATTGATTTAAATAAAGAGAGAGAAGAATTGAATAAGCTAAAAGATAAGCCCAAAGAGTTCTTAGAATATTATGAGAGCTTAAAAGATACTATAGTTGGAATAATTAAAGATTTAATAAGAAAAGATGTTGAAGAATTCGTAAATAAGCTGAACAGGTTTGAGGCATTAGGATTAAATCTAGGGGATTACAAAGAGAGAGCCTCAAAATTAACTGAAGAGCTAGATAACATGGATTACAATACGGCAATGAAAGAACTTGAAGAGCTTAAAAAGAATTTTGAAACTTATATTAGAGAGTACACAAAAGATAAGGCGGTTAGGGCAAAAGATATGGTTATAAAGTACAATAAGAAGAAGGCTGAAGAGTACGAAAAGGAGATTTTAGAGAATATAGAAAATGGGAACTATGAAAAGGCAATAAAAATTTATGAGGATGCAATAAAGTATGTAAGCGAGTACCGTAATAGTGTTACAGAATTCAATAAGAAGGCAATGGATCTCAAAGAATTAATCAAATCTGCTATTTCTTTAGGATTAAATATGGATCTATACATAAATAGATTAAAAGAAGCATTATCCTCTCAGGAAGATTTAATCAAGGGTATAGAAACTATGGAAAATATAGAGAATGAGATTTGGGAAGAGATTGATAAACTCAAGCCAAAATTGACCGTGGCAATAGATAGTACTCAAAAGGTAAATGGCAAGTATTTAGCAAAGATAAGAGTTAGAAATGATGGAAACTCAGATGCTCGAAATGTACGCCTAAGCTTAGATGGCTCTTTAAAGAGCTCGAATGATATAACTATAATGAAAATTGCAAAAGATTCTGAAGAGATTGTTGAGAGCTTCCTTGTAGAGGGAGAGGGGGATAAAATAAAGGGTAAAATCAGTTATGAAAGATTTGATGGGAAGAGATATGAAGATGAGTTTGAAATAGAGTACAAAATATCAAAAAGAGGTTTCCACATTGAGAAAAATAAGGAGAAGGTTAAATGCACTCTATGCAGAGGGACCATACTTCCTGGTATGGACATTGTGGTATGTGATACCTGCGGTGCAGTTTACCATGTGCCCTGCGCTAAAAGGGCTGGAAAATGTCTGAAATGCGGCACTCCATTTAATTTTGAGTGATTCTATGCTCATAAAGAGATTTGGATTGGCAAAGATTACGGAAGGAGATATAGAAACTCCATTGCTCCTTGAAGCAGGCAAAGATATAGAATTCATAGGAAATAATTTTAGATTTCTTAATTATGAGATTACCAGGAGTGTGCTTTACCCACCTGATATGAATGGAAATGAGATAAAAATCAATGACGATATCTATTTAATACCCCATATAAACACTCGGTTAAAGAACACAAAAGATTTTGTAGATTATACAATTAAACTTAGAGAGAGACTTGGCTTTGATAAGTTATTTTACGCACCAGGTGCTCCACCTCATCTTATACCCATTCTCACATATATTGGATACGATATATTTGACGATTCTTTAGAACGCATAGAAAATTATTCTTTAGTTGGTAAAATGGACAATGCCCCTCCATTATCAAAATTTATGATATCTCAAACAAGGATGGCATTGGAAAAAGGATTGCTCAGGGAGTTAGTAGAGAGCATAGCAGATAATAAAGCAAAAGAGATTCTAAGGTACCTGGATATTAATTACTATTCTCTAATTGAAAAATTTTATCCCATTTGGAATCCTGAGATAAATGCTGTAACATTGGACTCTCTCTACAGACCTGATGTAAGAAGGTGGATTAAGCGTTTAAAAGATAGATACAAAAAACCATCTTGGGCTAAATATTTACTTCTAATACCATGCAGCGCTAAAAAGCCATATTCAATATCAAAATCTCATAGAGAGATGAGAGAGCACATAAAATCCACAATGCACGAGGTAATTTTAACATCACCTTTAGCCCTTGTACCTAGGGAACTTGAAAGATTCTATCCTGCTCAAAATTACGATATACCTGTGATAGGGTATTGGTACGAAGAGGAAAAGAAATTGATAAGGGATACTTTAGAGTGGTACCTTTCAAAATTTAAATATGAGGAAATAGTCTCATTTCTGCCAGAGAGTATGAAATTTTTAGAGGATATTTTAAGGAATTACGGAGCATATACAATTTGGGGGAAGAATTATGAGGAATTGGAGAAATTAACAAAAAAATTGGATTATCATATCCCAAGAAATGTATTTGAGAGAGAGAATTTTAAGAGCTTAGCTAGATTCCAATTTGGATACTGCGAAGAGTTATTAGACGGAGCAAAGATAAAGGGTAGATACTACCAGCTTAATATATGGAAAGATAGAAAGAGAATATTCAGCTATAATCCCCAAAAAGGAATGCTAACATTAACCGAAGAATCTGCAAAATGTTTGGCAAAAAATAAAAAATATACAGTTTACATAGACAATTTTTATCCTGAGGGAGATGTTTTTGCAGCAGGCATTTTAAATGCAACAGAAGATATAAGGGAAGAAGATGAAGTAGCAGTGGTTTATGAGAATGAATTGAGAGGATGGGGCATTGCAAAGATGAGCTATATTGATATGCTTCAGCAGAAAAAGGGAAAAGCAGTAAAAATTAGAGGAAAGTTCAAAACCACTGCCTAGTTGGAGAGACCTTGAATGGCTCAAATGTTCTATTTATCGTTTCATCATATAAGGACAGATAATAGGATAAATCCAAATCCTCAATTTTCACCATTTCAATAGGCCTAGCCCTATATGTTGGACCTCCAGAGCCCTTTACTATCGCTATGTAAATGTACATTCCCCTATGCACTTCAACCCCATAATTTTCCATCAAGATTTTAGCAGCCACGCTGGCCTTCGTGGCTTTTTCATACTCTTCCGGCTTCTTTGTTAATTGCTCTGCCACCGCAATATCTTCAATCTCAAATTTACCTTCTTTTATCATGTTCCTATACTTCATCCTAATTTCTCTTGCTCTTTCCACATCCTCTTTAAGCAAATGCTCCACAATTTGCCTCTGGGCATCCTTTATTATTTGAGGATAATCCCTCCTAATATATTCTACTCCTACAGCGGTTACCTTGCCATCATAGAGATGAGCATACTTCTTCTTGCTCCAATAAACTCCACGCTGCGCTATTCTCTCCAGCTCAATATTCAGGGGGTACTCATCATTAATCTTATTCATAATTTTCTCCCAATCTCCTCCAATGAATTGAATACCATCTGTGTCCACATAGATCACAGTACCTCCCATATTTTCTATAATCTTTCGCACATTCTTTATGTAATATCTGGCCAAAGCAGCTATTAGCTCTGCTGCATTTCTATTGTAATAGGAGGCCCCATTCCAGCCCATATAGCCATACATAGCATTTGCCATAACCTTTAGAGCCCTCTGCTCAGCATCCATTTTCTTATCGTATTTCTCCTTCAATTTTCTCTTTAATTCTAATCTTTTAGATAGAAAATTGTCAACAAGCTCTGGAATAACTCCACGAACATCCTTTTTTATTTTATGCTTAACTCCTTCAATTTCTATCTCTTCGCCTTTATCCATATCCACAGTTTCCGGGCTAATATTCCAAGCTTTAATGATATTGGGATACATACTTTGAAAATCCAGATAAGTTATATTCTCATAAACCCCCGGCTCTTTGAGCCAGACATAACCTCCTTCATACCTTCCTGCTTTTCCAATTCTCATCTCCTTTATGCCTCTTTTCTTCATCTCCCTTTTAACAATAATATCTATTAATTCACCCACTGTCATCCTTATTTGCTTGTCAATCGGAACATCGCATATATTTGATATACTCTCCTCAAATGGTAGTATGGCATTGGATATCTCCTTAATCGTTCTTACATAATCTCTCAAATAAGATTCAAGCTCTTCATCACCCTTCTCTTTTATTCTGAATTGTGGTATCCTTTTGAATCCTTTAATCTCCAAAGCATCGGCAAGTTCGTCTATTTCATTTGTGGGTAATCTTGGAAAATCACGCCAAGCTATTGCAAATAAATCTATATTTTCCCTCCCATTGATTTTAGTCTCTTTTAGAATTATACCCCTAAAATACTTTCCAGAAAAATCTACGGAACTTTCATCCTTACCAAGATTTAGATTTATACCATAATTCTTGGCTCTCTCATAGAGCAATGGAAAATCTTCTGTATCTTGCTTGAATCCTACAATCCTATCTGGATCATATTCCTTGAAAATTTTTACGAATTCTTTTATTATATCTTCCTCCTCTCCTTTTAAAATCTTAATATCATCACTTTTCAAGGCAAGCATATAAATCTTATCTTTCTTTGGATTTATGTACCCGCTCTCAGTTTTTGCAAGGGTTTTGAGATACAAAGTTTTCATAGTTATAAATTCTATTGGGAAATATTAATTTTTTCGTTAAATTTATCTTCTTAAATTGCATGTACACACAATGAAGAAATTCATTACAGTACTCTTACTCTCAATTCTTCTCATTCCTTCCATCCATGCCCAAAGTGCAAGTTTGAGTACTCAGATTAAAGACAGATATTCAGGTTCTATGCTAATAGAGCAGATTTTCTCTGAGCAAATAAAGAAAAAGTATGATCTAGACCATTCTGGCAATTTGAGCATATATGAATTTAAAATGCTTTTCAATCATTATGGGCTTCTTTTGAATTTTACCCCTGTGAGCAATTTCTTTATAATATTTAACAATCTAACCATCGACGGAAGAAAACCTATGATAAATTACAAGAGTGTGTATTCCTCCTTAAAATTTCCCATACCTGTTGTGGGTACAACCTACTACAATCTAAGCTTCAATTTTACATTCTATCTAAACGGCACATATGACCATACAATAAAATTAAATGTACCTAATGCTACAGGGTATTTCGCTATTACTCTTCCACAAAATGATACTATTTTAGAGAGCAACCTTATTAATCCAGCGACTGAAAAAAATAAAATTAAGGGAGAATTTGAGAATTCCATCTTCATAAAATTCAGAGAGGAACACTATTACTGGATGAACATTTACTCTTTTTCATTCTTAGTTGCTTTGATGGGTGCTTTTATATTTCTCGCATACAAATTTAGAGGAGGACATGTAAAAGGCATAAAGCTCCTAATAAGAAGCATGCTCAGAAATCTGTTTGCGCTTTTCATAGTTTTAACTATCCTATTCTATATTCTCTGGGTCATTGGACCACCACCCCAAGTTAGAGTTGGGGGAATCTCAGATATAGTTATGAGATTTTACATAATAAAATATTATCACCTTGATAGACCATGGTACGATCAGTATCTGAACTGGTGGCATTTAATTTTAACGGGGGGAATAACAAAGGGTGTAAACTGGGGAAAACAACCGATAGACCTAAAAAATGCCATTATTGTTTCTCTTACAATATTCATATTAACCACTGTAATAACATATTTCTCTTCTATCTACCTTGCTATCCGCAAAAAAAGTCCTCGATCTTTAGACATCTACGCCGCCATATTCTTAGCTTTATACTCCATCCCAACATTTTACGCATCCCTACTTATTTTACAAATGTTTCAGAGTTGGCCTGCATTATATTGCGCCCTAGTTTCACCCACAAACGGATGGCAAGAAGGAATAAGAATTATAATCGCTTCATTCATTCTCTCCCTTTTAACCATAGCCAGACCTTATCTAATAGCACATTCTATGGCAAACAGAGAATATATGGAGCCTTATGTAAAAACATTTCAGGCAGTTGGATTAACCCCTAAAAAGTTAAAGAAATTCATAAAGAAAAGCACAATGATTCCAACCACCACCGATCTAGCTTTGAACTTTGGATGGTTTCTAACAGCACAGGTATTCTTAGAGGTAATATTCCACATAAAGGGAATAGGTCTAATTCTATTTCAAGGCACAATACATGGAAATCCATTTCAGATTCAGATTGCAATAATATATTTCTCGCTGGTTATGATAGCCGCTTCCATATTCTCAGATATTATAATCTACTTCCTTGATCCGAGGGTGAGAAGATGAAAATTCAAATATCACTCAAAGGAAAAATTGCCATCGGTGTTATTATCGCGTATATAATAATAGCCCTTATTGTGCCTCTAATTCCGCTAAGAGACCCTATGGCATATAGGGCTCCTCCCACTGATATATTTGAGCCTCAAGTAGTTGATAACTATTCATTTCCATCTAAAATCATTAGAATGAATACATACGAAAATGAATTTTATATAATATCTGAAAATCATCAGTTCTTAGTTTACAATATCTTAAGCCACAATATCACGTTTAAAGAAGATTTACCCTCTCAAAACTATTCAAACATAAAGATTCTTAGAATATATCCCTACGGCTTTCCGGTGTTTTACAATAAAAATTATGTTTATATTTTCGCGGATAACTCATTCGTAAAGTATCCTATAAACAACACTCTTTCTTTATATCCCTTAAATCCCCCATTTTCATCTTTTTCAGGATTTATCACTTACAATTCTACAGGATTATACACTTTCCAATATAACCCTTATGATTTCTCTAAAAAACCTTTATGGCATATTGAAGTCAATGAAAAACCTTTAGGACTACATTACGACTACAGGCATATTTTTGTATCCTTCCATGATAAAATCATTGAAATAAGCGATGATGGAAAAATTGTATGGAAAAAGAGCGGAGAATTTACAACGAATCCAATATTTTTACCTACTTACGGAAATAATGAATTATATATAGGTTCATACAACAAAATAGAAGCATTGTCCATAAAAAATGGAAGTAAAATAGGAGATATACCAATGCCATGCAATATAACATCCCTAGCGTATCGCGGAGAGATTCTATTTGCCTATTCTCCTTCCGGTACTTTTGGAAAGGTAGACCTTCTCGCAAAAGGGTTTTCTTGGAAAATTGATAATGTTAAAAAATATGTGGCTAATCCATTTATAGATGGCATAGGAGTAATTTTCAAAGATGGAAAAATAGGATTCTTGCTAACAGATGGGACCATTCAGTGGGGAAAGGAAGTGAGTGTATATGACATACTACTTACTGAGATTTCTCATACAACTTATCTTTTAGCCATTTTGGAGGACCAAAAAAATGTTCAACAATACAGCTATTCTGGAAAAATGATAACTCCGCTTCCCCCCAGTGAAAAATATATTTTGGGCACAGATTTTGCTGGCAGAGATGTATTCTCTCAACTCCTATGGAGCTTTAGAAGTGAGTTGTATCTCGCATTTGTGAGCGGAGCAATAGTCCTCCTTTTAGGTACCCTATGGGGATTGATTGCAGGATATTTTGGAGGTACTACCGACGATTTGCTCCTTCTTCTATCCGACTCTTTTCTTTTCATACCTGCAATTGGCTATGCTGCTCTTATGATTTACATATTTGGCATATCTCATCACATAGAAGCAACCATATGGGCTTCTATATTCGCATTAGCACCTTTAGAGGCAAGAGCCGTAAGAAATTATACAAAGGTAGTCAAGGAAAAAGCATTTGTGGAGAGTGCAAAACTATCTGGGGCTGGACATTGGAGAATAATGTTCATCCACATATTTCCAGAGATAAAAGGCATTTCAATGGTATATGCTTTGAGTGCAGTAACCATGGCACTATTGCTTGAAGTAGGCATATCATTCTTAGGATTCGGAAATTACACGGTGCCAACTTGGGGCTGGATGATATCCAATGCCTACTTCACCGGATATTGGGATAAATGGTGGCTCATTGTACCTCCCATACTAACCCTTTGGGCAATAGTTTATTCCACATACCTTCTATCCCACGAGCTTTATGCCTCAGAATACATTATCTCACTAGAAGCAAGAACCATTGGAGAGGAAACTAAATCCAAATAATCTTTACATAATTTTTACACTCTTCTATCAATCTTTTTGCCACATCTTCCTTTGGCAAGAATGGGTAGTTGTAGATTTTTCCTCCGGGGCGTTCATTGTAAAAGGGACGATTGCAACCTGGGCATCCTGAGGTTAGAAATGGTAGTCCCTTTATTATATTCTTTCTCTCATTTCGGGGTACTCTAAGTTCTACAACTTTCCCATCCTCAAAATCTGCAAAATTTCTATAGTTCTTAGAGAGAAGATAACGCATTAGCTGTATAGTTCGATATCTTTGTAATGGTGGTTGATCTCCCCCAAAAATCGGCATAAAAGCAAACAAGGCGATGGATATCCTCATATTACTCAATTTTACCATAATATTGTATAGGGCTTCATCGCTCTCCCCTAGCCCCACGATTAAATGAGTATTTACAGAATCAAAAATTTTAGTAGCATTTTCCAAAGCTCTCCAATGTCCTTCCCAAGTGAAGCGATTTCCAACTTTGTAACCCTTGACATCATCAAATATTTCCTTAGTTGCAGCATCTAATGCAATGCTAATGGTTTCAACACCGGCATCTTTCAACCTATTCATATCATCATCAGAAATGGGTACTATGGAAACTGAAATAGGGATAGGAGGGAGGAGAGGGAGCAAAGAGATAAGGTCATCCACAACCTCAGGATAATCAAGAGTTTGAAAGCATATGCGAGAGAATCCCTTTAATTTAGAAAGAATAGTAGGGGGATATGGAAGCCACAAAACCCTTGATAAATACCCTTCTTTCCTGTTATCTCTTCTCTGTGCGCAAAATAGGCAATTAGAGATGCATTTTTCTCCAAGCATTATGTAGGCAGTTGTGGGTTCTGCAAGCATTTTTCCTTCTTTTAAACCCATTTTAACTGCAGTGCCATAGGATAAGCGAATCATAGGAATCGCCTGTCTAATTCATTATGCACAATGGATATAGTGTGAGAAGAGAGTATGCTCTTTGGTCCTATAGACACAATACCATCTGCAAATTTCTCTAAGAGCTTCTCCTCATCTTTACTCATATTTACGCTGTCGCTCAACACGAAGGATATATTAGCTGGAAACTCTAAATTCCTTATGTCCTTCCCATCCTCACGCAAATAATACACCTTGCCAATTTCTGCAATTTCACTCAAAACTTCTCTGAAATCAGCCCTCTTTATGTAAAATCCCGGAGAACTATTAACCTCATTGTCATCAATCTTTAAAATTGCATTTCTTATGAGAGCAGATGTACTTCTTTCATCTGGATTCAAATACTTAACTCGCAGGGAATCAATTCGCAAACGCACATTAATTTGGGGAAAATAAGCAAAGAATAAAACATCCCTTCTTATGTTGTGAGAGAGAAATATGGCTGCATTTATGCATCTTGCAATAACATCTATTCTCCCAGAGCCGGGAAGGTCATTTAGATTTATCTCCCCTTTAAATTTGTGCCCTATAACTAAGAAAGCTCTCATGTGAATCCCGACATATCAAAATCTCCACTTTTTAGCTGTTTCCTCAAAGCTCTCATCAATTTGCGATTTCCACGCATCTGCTTCATTGTCTTTTTCATCCTGTTATACTCTTTGAGCAAAGCACGTACTTCCTGCTCATCTCTCCCACTTCCCCTTGCAATTCTCTTAATCCTTGAAGATTTAATAATTTCAGGATTCTCCAACTCCTCATAAGTCATAGAATCCATAATAATTCTGTATTTTCTCAATTTTTCCTCGCTCTCTTCAACCATTCCCTTGTCAATATCTCCCATTTTGAAAAAGGGAAGAGAGTAAAGAATTTTCTGCAAAAGCCCGGGTTTTGCCATCTGCTCCCAAACTTCGTACATATCCTTGAGATTGAACTTGCCACTCATCATGCGCTCCATTACCTTCTCCGCTTCCTCTTCTCTCAACTCAAGTTCCTTTGCAGTTTCAAGCAAAGTTTCTAAATCACCCATACCAAGCAATCTGGATATGAAGCGTGTGGGATTGAAATGCTCCAAATCCTCAAGATGCTCTCCCGTTCCTATGAAAACTACGGGTGCTCCTGTGGCAGCCACTGCACTCAAGGCACCTCCTCCTTTCGCACTTCCATCCATCTTTGTGATTATAACTCCTGTAACTCCAACAGCATCATGGAACGCTTTTGCTTGCTTTCCTGCTTGCTGTCCTATGGTTGCATCCAAAACCAAGAAAATCTCATCTGGCTGGATTATTTCCTTCAAATCTTTTATCTCTTCAATTAAATCATCCTCAAGGGCATGCCTTCCCGAAGTATCAAAAATTTGAACTTGATAATCTTTCGTTTTCTTCATCGCTTCTCTCGCTATTTTCCTAGCATCCTTCTCTCCTGGAATGCCGAATACGGGTACATTGAGCTGCTCACCTATCTGCTTCAATTGCTCATAGGCAGCAGGTCTATGCACATCACAGGCAATCAAGGCAACGCTTAATCCCTTTTTATGAAAATACCTTGCAAGCTTTCCAGCTGTGGTTGTCTTACCTTGCCCATACAAGCCCACAAGCATTATTTTCTGTGGCTTTAATGCAACTTCTTTCTCTTTACCTAATATGGCAACGAGCTCTTCATAAATTATCTTTATTAAGAAATCACGATGGCTCATCCCACTGGGGGGCTTTTCCTCCAGAGCCCTTTTCTCAACATTCTTTGAGAGCTTTAAGGCGAGGTGAACTTCAACATCAGCTCTAAGTAAAGCTCTTTGAATATCCCTCACAACCTCCTTGATTAAAGATTCATCCACATACCCAGCTTTTGATATTTTTCTTATAGTATTCCTTAGTGACTCGCCTAGAGAATCAAGCATAGACCTTTAATGCACGGCACATTTAAAAGTTTTCCTCAATCACAGGTTCCATCCCTGCAAGCTGCAGTTTCTGTGGATTCTAGTTTCACATACTCTTCCGGAAATAATTTCACCTGAAGAAGTTCCTTATCTTTTCTCTTCAACAATCCCTCTATGGCCTTATCTGCCTTCTCTATAACCTGCTCTTTCTTGCTCTTGTCCCTGTAAATAGTTATGCCCTTGCATTTGAGCTTGTAAGCGAGCATATAAGCTTTCTCAACATCCTCAGGGGTGGCATCGTATCTCAAATTAACAGTTTTGCTGACTGCATTATCCACATATTTTTGGAACGCTGCCTGCATAGCTACATGCCAAGATGGTCCTATATCGTGGGCTGTCTTAAATATGCGCTTCACATCATCGGGCACATCCAAGTTTTGAATGCTACCAGATTTTGCAACCTCTAGCATCAAATCCTCAGAGTAAAAGCCCTTTTTCTTTGCAATCTCCTCAAATAAGGGGTTTATCTCTAATAATTCCTCACCTTCAAGTACCCTGCGGACATACACAATGGCGAATAAAGGTTCAATGCTTGAAGATGTGCCTGCAATTATGCTTATTGTCCCTGTAGGTGCTATTGTGGTCGTAGTTGCATTTCTTATTCTTATCCCTTTCTTCCACCATTCACTTCCCTCCCACGCTGGAAATACACCACGCTTCTCTGCTAGCTTCATACTTGCTC
>WAKY01000018.1 GCA_015523135.1 Candidatus Aciduliprofundum sp. | reverse complement strand
AGTTATGATAAGGGATGAAGAAGAGAAGATATGTTAAAATTTCCAAGGAGCCGGAAATATCTAGCACACAGTTCAACAACTGGATGAGGTATGTTATTCAAAGCAGTGAGGATATACGAGAGATGGAATCTTTAATTTATTTGCAGAAGATGCAGCGGGCTTGGACACAGAAAGCGGCAAAGGAATGGCTCATAGCCAAGACGGGAGCACATAGTATTTTGGGCAGGTTAAGGAACACGGGATTAATGGTAGAGGTAGGGGAAGAGGGGGGAGCTAAACTTTATTCTCTTATAGCTCTAAGTGATATTGAAAAATGGTTGAATAGATATAGTGGAGGAAATATGAAATTAAGCACAGAGGAAGCTATGAGAGAGTATCAAAATGTAGTACTTCAGTTGAAGAGGGAGTACGAATTCTTTGTTAGAAATGTTAGAGAGGAGGAAGTGGAAGAGTGGACCTCTCAAATTCGCTCTATAGGGGATGTTATGGAATATATAAAAGGCATAATGGGTGAAAGGTTGTATATGGATGCTCTTCTTCCCATAATACAGCAATACTCCATAGCAAATATTCCCATATACTCCTCTGCAAATAAAGATAGGAATATAAATCAAACAGGTTTTTCCTTAGCATATTTTGGGGAGCCTGGTACTGGCAAAACATTTGCAACTGATGATTTGCTTCGCGGCAAGGAGGAAAAGGGGGTACCGCCACACGGCATGATAGGCCGCCTTCGCTATGCACAGGGGATGACGCCAAAGATGTTCATAGCTATTCTGGAAGCATACCAAAATTATCCTGTGGATTGGGTTATTCCCGAGTTTAAAGATTTCTTCGCTTATCGGGGGATGGTGGAGAAACTTAAACTTGTTATGGAGCGCAGAGAGGTAAGGGATGAGACTAGAACTGCGATAATAGGCCCTTACAAAGTCACGAGCTTCTTCATCGTTAATTATAACACTCAGGTAAACAAGGGGAAATGGAGAACTACAATAAACGACCCGAATTTCAACGCTGTGGAGGATAGAATGCTCTGCAAATTATTCCTCAATACACAGGAGAGGAGAAAATTGATTTGGGAGAATATGAAGAGAATAGCTGCAGGCAAGGTGAATTATTATCTTGCAGAGCCGCTAAGAAAGCATATGACCTATACATATCATCTTCTCAACGAGCAGAATGCAAAGGTTATAGTGGATGAGGATGATTTTATGAAAATTGGTGATGAGATAGCAGAGGCAATAAACAAGCACAATGCACCTGTAAGCTTGAGAATAATAGATAGGGCATTGCAAATAGCTGCCTCTTCCTCTTTGGTAAGATTCCTTGCAGAGAGAGAAAATGAGATATGGATAGACAAAACGAGCTTAGACCTTGCCAAGAATTTCGTTATGGAGGAGATGGAGGCAAGGGCTAAGAGATTATAAAAAATTTTAAATCTTCGTATCCTATGTGCTGGTAGATGGAATTTAATGAAGAAGAGATAAGAGCTCTTTGGAACGAGTTTTTCTCCCGCACAGATTATGGAAATATGCTTAATGCTATAAGAGATGAGTATCCTGATACAAGGAGTATATACATAAAATTTGAGGATATTGAGAATTACAAGCCTCTTTTTGCGGAGGATTTTTTGAAGAATCCTGAAATTTACATTAGGATTGGGGAGGAAGCAATAAGAAGCTATATTCACGATAGCGAGAAGCATATTCATCTCCGCATTCATCAATTGCCGAGGGATAGGAGAAAGGAGATACGAGAGCTTAGAAGTGTGCATGTTGGACAATTTTTAAGTATTGAGGGCATAATAAGAAGGGCAAGTGAAGTGCGCCCAAAATTGAAGGTTGGTGCTTTTAGGTGCAGTGATAATAAAGATCATATCACGAAAGTTGAACAAATGGGAATAAGATTGGTAGAACCTGTTAAATGTGCAGTTTGCGGAAAAACCAAGCCGCAAATTAAATTCACATTCGTGCCTGAGAAATCCGAGTTTGTGGACACGCAAAAAGCTGAGATTCAGGATAACCCCGAGAATTTGAGAGGTAGAGAACAGCCTCAGCGCCTTATGGCTTACTTGGAAGATGACATCGCTGGAGAGATTGTGCCAGGAGATAGAGTAGTTCTAAATGGAATTTTGAAGGTTAAAGAGCGTAGAGTGTTTGGAAATGTTCGCTCTACTGAGTTTGACATCTTTATTGATGTTGTTAGCATAGACAAGGAGAGCAAGGAGCTTGAAAGCATTGAGATTACGGAAGAAGATGAGAAATTGATAAAGGAGGAGGCAAGGAAGGGAGACATAATTGATAGAATGCGCAGAGCCATAGCTCCAACAATTTATGGAATGGAAATAGAGAAAGAGGCACTCTTGCTTCAAATGTTTGGAGGGGTAACTAAGAAGATGAAGGATGGAACGAGGATTAGGGGGGATATACACATCTTGCTTGTGGGCGATCCGGGTACTGCCAAATCTCAATTATTGCAGTATATGGCTCAATTAGCTCCAAGGGGAATATACACCTCTGGCAAGGGCTCATCAGCTGCTGGCTTAACAGCCACGGCTGTGCGAGACGAAACTGGACGCTGGACATTAGAAGCGGGAGCTT
>WAKY01000017.1 GCA_015523135.1 Candidatus Aciduliprofundum sp. | reverse complement strand
TAGCTAAAAAATTAACAAAAAACGATACAAATGTTCTCGAAAAATTAAGAACGATATACAATATAATTGTCGATAATTTTCATTATGAGAGTGAAAGAAGTGGGCTACCAAGCAGCGCTGTAGACACTTGGAACAGAGGAGATGGAGATTGTGATGAGCTATCATTTGTCTTTGTATCAATGGCAAGAGCATTAGGCATACCAGCATGGGTAGAGTATGGACTTGTTTACACCCAAGGTACTTGGAGTCCTCATGCCTGGATTGGTACTGTTGTACCTACAAAGAATGGAATAGTAAAAGTAAATATAGATACAACTGTTGAGGTAGGAAGAGAGAACTTGGGACTTGGATTTCTAATAAGAAATGCTGATAGAGTAGAAGAATGGCAAGATGATGGAAATAGCTCTCATCTAAATTCTTACTACACATTTATAAGAGGTTACTATGAAAACTTGGACTACAGAGAACAGGTAAATATATTCTATTCTAATCAAACTGGAGAAATAAAAATACCCGTGGCAGGCACTCAGTTTCCATCGTGGCTTATAATGGCAATACTAGCAATAATAATAATAGCAGTTTTCATAATAATAATCAGATTTTAATAAACATTTCCCTTCATTGTTGCACCTGTTACCGCATTAATCATAACCATTCCACCCTTGCCACTCATAATCCAAACAGGTAGATAGTATAATCCCAAAAAATTAGTTTTTATACTCCCCTTCTTAGGCCTTGTTTTTCTCTTCTCAATTATTGTTACATTATCCCCCTCGATTTTCACCTCTTCCTCTTTAGAATACTCTTCCTCTAAACTCTTCTCAGCAATTCCACTTGCTTCTTCAAAACCAATTTTAGGTTCCATTTTCCTATGCTCCATGTCCAACCTTGTTACAGTTTCATATCCCTTCTTCCAAAATTCTCCCTTGCCATTTAAAGCGTTGAGAGCCAAAATACCTTTAACCACTTTAGTCTGTATAGTACCCTCAATCAAAACTTCTAACGAGTAATCAAATACATAGTAAGGCAGGAGAACAAGTTCTTGAGTGAAGCCATGAACGTATTCTCTTGCAATATTGTCTGCTTCTTGAGGAGATATAACTGGCTTAATTATCCTTTCCTCTCCTTCACCAACCTCCTCTAAAAAAATTGGTATAACATCTTCATCCTCACTCTCAAGCTCTTCAACTTCTACATCTTCCTCTTCCAAAATATTCAATTCTTCAAGCTTATTACTCTCATAAATCTCAAGTATAAGCTCCCCAAGCACACGGGCAAATTCAACTCTATCTAATAACTCTATACCTAATTTATCAGCCATTTTGTGGGCATCTTGTGTGCATTCCTTAACGCATATTATTGTTTTAGATGCATGCACTTGCTCTGTGTTCCTAGCAAAAGAGAGAACATAATCCCCATCTACATCCCCACTTTCTTCAAGATATATAAGCTCAAGCCCATCCTCATGGCGAACCCAAATATAATCATAGGGCTCTCTATCCAAAACCTCTATACCCTTCAAAGCGAATATTTTCTTCAGAAGCTCATTTAAATCCACTATCATAAATCTACATCCTATTATTAATGATTTTCCCAAATTCGTTAAGTAGGATTCTAAAATCCGTCTTCAAAGTACCAGATGAACTATTTATTTTCTCTTCCAAAAGGTCAAAAATCTCTTTTGGATTCTTATTTTCATTCTCCTCAACAAATTTTCTTAATTCTCTCAAATTGGATATGTAAGGGGCAACATTTTCAAAAGCTTCTCTAAGCATAAAACAAAAAAAGGGTAATTTAATAAAAATCTTTCTACTGCGGAGGTGGTGGAGGCGTCTGTGGAGAAGAGCTGAATTCAGAAGATGTTTTTATATCATTAACTTGGATAAACACTATGAGCAAGAGAACTCCAACAATTACTCCGAAAATAAGGGTTAAAACCATCCATGTTATCAAAATATCGTAGAATTCAGAATATCTCCTCTCTTTCACCATACCTACGAACTCCTCCATTCTCATATATGCCATCAAGTTTATTATAGCTGCAACTATCCAATATACAGCCCCAAACAGGCTTGACCATATTCCATATATCAAAGGCCAAGCAGCCCAAGCTGCAAGTAAAAAGCCCAGAATCCCTATTACAAGAGCCAAAACTTTGGCAATATTCAAAAGTTCTAACATTGATTTAACTTTACTTGATTCTCCAATGGCCGGCATCTCTTCACCCATAAATGTGTATAAATATGACCCTATTTAAATTTTTGTTAATACTCCCTCACCTCTCTGATCTCCTTAGCATATATCCTCACAATATCCCTTGCAAGAGCACCTCCTTGCATAACAAATCGCTCCTTAGTTTTTATTTTGTGAATTACCGCATGCATTTTTTCAACATCTATTATATCACCCACATAAAACTCCTCATCTGGATGCGCTATTATCTCATAAGAGACTGTTTTTGATCCTCTATTCACAGAGATTTTAACTACAACTTTATCAAACCTCTTTGCCCAGAGAGTATCGATATCCTTAACC
Source organism: Candidatus Aciduliprofundum sp. (assembly GCA_015523135.1). GTDB lineage: Archaea > Thermoplasmatota > Thermoplasmata > Thermoplasmatales > Aciduliprofundaceae > Aciduliprofundum. The sequence goes on along the minus strand of WAKY01000017.1, from coordinate 3,049 downwards.
TTCGCGCTCTTCACCCTCTTTCCCTCACTCTCTATAGCAGTTATCTGAGAATTTATACCATCAACTTTAACCTCATCTCCCACAGATATTATATCCTCCTCCAACTTGCTTATTCTCTTAACTTCCGATTTATCTTTCCAACTCCAAATTACTTTAACATCTACCATTTTTTCATCCTCAAAGAATTTTTTGTAGGTATATCCACAATTAGTGCATTTTAAAGTGTATTCTACTCCATTACTCCTGTACTTTACAGCTAGAACCTCCTGCTCAACTTCCTTATTGCAATTTGGACATAATAGTTTCATAATCTCTGTATATACTTTTAAATGTAAAACTTTGCATTGTTTTTCTATTATGAATGATTTTCTCAATTTTTTGAAGAAATAATTTATATAACCCCTCTATAGACCTTTTCGTGATAAGGAACATATTGGAAGAGTATGGATTAAATCGTGATGATGTTGATTCGTTAATGGCGAATTTCAAAAGTGTGGATGATATTATTAATGCTGATCCTTCACAAATAGCTTCCATTTCATCACTTAACCTTGAAGAAGCAAAAAAACTTCAAAAGTTCTTAAAAGGAGTAAACTCAAGTAATGGAGTTGGTCATGATTTCTTGAAAAGATGGGGGAGAGTTACTTCTGAAGAAGATTTGAAATCTGCGTATGAAGAATACACAAGGCTCTCCAAATTATATCCAAATTCCCCAGTTGTTTGGGAGATTCGAGGAGATATTCTTGAGAAGATGGGAGGCTTTAAAGATGCAAGAAAATCATACGAGAAGGCTTATATGCTCTATCTCAAAAGAGGAGAAGAGCCTCCAGCAAAATTGAAAAAGAAATTTGAAGCACAGCCATCAATCCCTCCAAAGAAAGTAGGGCTCTCAAATGGATTTGGAAACATAAATGGGTTCAAGAATGGATTTAAAAATGGTATTGTAAATGGAACAGGCATAGTAAATGGCACAGGAGGGAGGAGAGGAGAAAAGCCATCAAAGAGTTGGAAAGTTCTAATTTCTGTATTTATAGTCTTTCTCATAATGGTAGCCCCACTTATGGGAATGATATTCTTTGAGAAGCACTATGTGTATGCGGTTGATGGAAACTTTCAAGAATGGGTTCAAAACATACCCTATTATGGATTGGAAAGTTTAGATAAGAGCATCAATGTGAATTTTGCAAAGTTCTATATTTCCACAGAGGGCATTTACTTTTACTTGAACACTAATAAGAATCTTTTTACTAACGCCAGCGGAATCTATATATTCCTAGACATAGATAACAACTCGCACACAGGGTACCTAGTGCAAGGAATTGGAGCCGACTATATGGTTGAGCTATACGGATGGAACAAAACTTTGCAAGGAAAAGAATTGTACAAGTTCAATGGCACAAACCAGCTTGATTTTAATAATTTCACATATGTGGGAGGAATCAAAGCAATAGATAAAAATGGGCAAATTGAAGGATTTGTAAACTTGCAAGTAAATGGATTTAGGAGCTTTGTAATTTCATCGGACTATAAGGGCATCCAAGCAATTGTACCCTGTATGAACTACGGGGAGCATACCTTCATTGCAGAGGAAAGCTCAATGACAAATTTAATAACCCTTAATCAAGAAAATGCATTATTAAAAATAAACCTAATTGGGAAAAATATAAGAATTCACAAAATAATTTTTGACCCCATGGGCAATGCAGCACTATCCTTCATCAATACAATTGAATTGTACAAGGATAATGGAAATGGTAATTTTGATTCACAGGATAAATACATAACTTCTGCGAAAATTAGCAATGGCAGGGTAGAGTTCTCAAATTTGAATCTTAATTTAAGCTCCAACACCACACTGTTTTTAACTGTAAAAATCACTAACTCATCTTTAGCAACTAAAGCGTTTATGCTCAAAATTTATTCTATAGAAGCAAATATGCCATATTATGTGGATAATGAAATTCTAGGAGCTGCTTACATTTCTAAAATCCCAGAACATCCCGTAATCGATGGCGCATTCTCTGATTGGAATAATTATTTACAAAACGACTCTTCCAACGATGTTATTGCACCAAATGGAAAAATTGTAAATGGCTATCCAAACATAGATTTATTGCAATATGGGGCTTATAACGCACAGTACCTCTATATGTTCCTAAAAGTGCGAGGCGAGATGCTCGGAGGAGCCGATGTGCCAAAAATTGAAGTATTTCATCTACCAGATAGCGATGGAGACACAGTACCTGATAAATATGATCCTTATCCTCACGATTTCAACAACGATGGTATACCAGATAATGAGAGCTATGTGGTTGTAAATGGAACAAAGTTACCAGATGTGGATGGTGATGGTATACCTGATTACCCCTATGGATCTGATATGTGGCTCAACACAACCATACCCTCATGGTTCCCGCAGCCTTATGCTGGGCGTGAAGTTCACCGTTATATTGGTCCCGTACCCCACAAAGCTATAGAGGGAATGGACACAATTGAGATTTACATAAATTCTGATAATAACACTTCCACTGGCTACTCTTTGCCAAAATATCCAATAGGAGCAGATTACAAAATAGAGATGTTTGGAAAGGATGGGAAAGTTCACAACGCCTCCCTTTACAATTACTCTAATGGCAAATGGATATTTGTAAAGCACCTCTTGCCAAAGCTTGGATACCACGCTATGGAATTCAACACGGGAGTTGAAACGAAGAATAGCAAGGAATACATATTCATATTTGACTGGCGCAACGATAAAGATGTTGCAGATGTGCCTCTGGAACAAAAAATTAAAGAAGCAAAACAAACTATGCAAAAAAATATATCGCTAAGTTTAGAGAGCTATAATATAGCTAAAACTCTTTCTATAACTCATCCTAACTTGAAATATATAGGGACATTAAATGCAAAATCGTTAAAGGCTGCATTGTTCGGTAATGATATTTTAGTTACAACCTCAACCCAACAAACAGATGAAGCATACCCCTCTATAGTAAAAACCTCTGATGGTACTTTATGGGTAGCCTACAATAGCTCAGCTGGGTATATC
>WAKY01000016.1 GCA_015523135.1 Candidatus Aciduliprofundum sp. | reverse complement strand
GGATATAGGTACCTTATTCCCTCATCTTCAAAAACTTTGAGCCATTCGCTATTCAAAGGAATATCATATATTTCCACAAGGGCTTATTTCATCATCCGTATAATAATTTTCCTCAGTGAAATATGCGATATATCTGTTTTGCCTTCTTATCTCCTATTCCCTCAACTTTTTTCAGCTCAACTATATTTGCCCTCGCAATTTTCTCAATGCTGCCAAAATGCTCTAAAAGATTCCTAGCTATTTTCTCTCCTATGTATGGGAGTGAAGAAAGGGCATAAATTTTCCACTCTTCATCACTCATAACCCTCTTTGGTGGAATTCTCATCCATTTTCTCTCAAACTCCCCCTCATTCTTTCCCTCCAATTCCCTCTTTATCAATATTCTGAAAAATTCTCCTAGGGCTTCATCATCTTCCGCATAGAATATTGGAATATCGTATCTGTACTGAATTTCCATATAGGCACCCATTATGTGGTTCCAACCAAAGGAGGATAGGGCTATTTCATCTTCCATATAACCGTGGATGAGCAGGGCTCTTCTCCTTATCTCATAACCCATAACTTCTTGTGCCAGCATCCTTCTCATCTGGTCCCAGAGACGATTGCTCTTCAAGCTATTCAAAAAATCCGAAGTACTCTTTCTCTCCACGAGAACTCCATAGGAATCAAATGCTATTAGAAAATCACCCACTGGAAGATTCACAAGCTCAAAGGAGTCAAAAATATCCTCTATGATATCAAGTATTGAGCGTTCCCTGTAATCCACAAATATTTTCATAATTTGTAAATTCTTTATAAGATTAAAAAATTATGCGTAGTAATATTCGCCCTTTTCTTTTTGCTCTCTATCTGTGTAGCTTCCTGGCTTGTTTATCCTTGGTCTCTTTGTCTCTCCGTCCCTTCTGAATGTTATTCCCACATTCTTTAAGAATAGATTCATTCCTTCTCTCATGGGATAAGGCCCTTTGCCAATTCCATGTCTTGCTGGCTCTCCACCGAAAACCATTACATCATCCGCTACAATGTCAATGAAATATACATCATGGTCCACAACGAGGGCACTTTTACCCGTGTTCTCCATAACCCTGCGAATTACCTTTGCCGCTATCATTCTTTGGTTACTATCTAAATATGCTGAGGGCTCATCAAGCAAATACAAATCTGCTTCTAAGCCAAGGCATATTGCTATAGCAAGGCGCTGCATCTCTCCGCCAGATAGAGCATTCACATCTTTATTGTACATATGCTTAATTCCCAGTGGATTGATTATTTCGGATAGGAAGAATGAATTGGACATTCTATCTTTGAATGTGAACATAAGCAACTCTTCCACTGTGCCATCGTACTGAGGTTTTATGTACTGCGGCTTGTAGCTTACCTTAACTTCCTCATTTATTTCTCCCCTATCTGCCTTTATTACTCCTGCGAGAATCTTCACGAATGTTGTCTTTCCGGTGGCATTTGGGCCAACTACGCCTACAACTTCTCCTATCTTTATCTCTCCCGGCTCAACCTCTAATTTGAAATTCTCATATTTTTTCTCTATGTATGGCCATTTTATCAAGGTTGGTAATTTCAAACTTCTCTTTGGGGGATGCTCTGTAAATTCTATTTTCCAAGGTCTAAACCTTATGTTTTCATCTCTCAAATACCCTTCAAGGAATGAGTTTATTGCATTTCTGGTGGCTTGCACCTGGGAAACTACTCCATACGCTCCCTCAGAGCCGTATAATATATGAACAACATCTGCAATGAAATCCATAACTGCTAAATCGTGCTCAACCACAAAAACAATCTTTCTCTTAGCCAAATCTTTTATTATCTTTGCAATTTTCAATCTTTGGTCAATATCCAAATAGCTACTTGGCTCATCAAAGAAATAAACATCCGCATCTTTTAGCATAGTTGCTGCTATTGCCACACTCTGTAACTCTCCCCCGCTAAGTTTATCGACATCCCTATCCAAAATGTTCTCAATTTTCAAAAGGGATGCAACTTCATCTATATTCTCGCTCACATTCTTTAATAATTCCCTCACTTTGCCTTTGAAAACCATTGGAATTTTATCCACGTACTGTGGCTTTAAAGCTGTCTTTATTTCTCCATCCCTTAGCTTTGAGAAGTAATCAGCCATAACGGTTCCCGAAAAATAATCAATAACATCATCCCAAGATGGCTTTTTCTCGTAACTTCCTAAATTTGGTATCAAATTTCCTGAAAGTATATTTAGGCTTGTTGTCTTTCCTACTCCATTAGGACCGAGAAGGCCTACAACCTTTCCCTGCTTTATTTGTGGCAATCTGTATAGGCGAAAACCATTCTCTCCATATTGATGCACTAGATCCTTCTTTAACTCTTCTGGCAATCCAATTATCTTTACAGCTTCAAATGGGCATTTATGGACACATATTCCGCAGCCCTCACATAGCTCCTCTATAATTTTTGGATATCCCTTCTCCGTTATAACCACGGTGTCTATCCCCATTCTGACAGGTGGGCAATAGAGACGGCACTCGTAATTGCATTTTTTAAATTGGCATCTATCCTGCAAAACAACTGCAATATGCATAAAAGCACCTCATCCTCGAATCCAAAGATTATCTGGAAGCTCTGTGTATATATCCTCTATATCTTCCTCTTTTTCTTCCTCTTCCTTGTAATAAACGAGCTCGTAAATTCTCTCTTTGTTTAGAAGCCAGTAATGAATGCGCCATTCTCTGCCATCCCAGAGTGTTGTTTCTTCTCTCTCCGTTTTTAGTATTCCCAAGTCCTCAAGGATGTAGAAGGTATCGCGATCCTCTGGCTCAAGCATATTGTCTATAATCCTATCCCCATAACCGAAGAAATTGAGGACATGCTCAGCTGTCATTTTTGCTTCCTCAATACTCAACTTCCTTCTTGGCCTACTCAACCCATTTTGAATTGCCTTTGCTAAAAAATCCACGGTAACCACGAATTCGGCGCTTTCAACATCTTCTATTTCCACTTTCCACTCACTCCTAGTGTGTAATATGCTATTACTCAACCTTACTATTTAAATATTTCCAAGCGAGTGGGGATAATAAGAATATTCTTAAATTTTTCTTGAAAGATATTGACACGCAGAGAAAAGGGAAAAAAGTTATTGAGAAATTCTCTTTTTTATTATTAAAAAAGAGGCTATTAGAGCAATCAAGGTTGGAAGTAAGTATGTAAATTCAGGTATGTAGATTCCCGCAATAGGATAGAAATCCCTGGAATTTCCCGGGGAATTTTTAGAAACGCTAGGCCCATCAATTAAATAGGGTTCATCCACTATGCCATCGTTGTCATTATCAGGTCCTCGCCAATCTTGCCAGTAATTACCTTTTGATGTACCATTCCAGTAATTGTTACCATCATCATATGCTTGAATATTTGAGGAATTATAATCATCTCCGCTTCCATGGTTGTAATAAAACTTATTCTCGTATATTCTTATCCTTTTAGAACCCTGGAGGGATATCCCGTAACCTGTGGAATTTCCAATTGTGTTGAGATATATATTCAAATTGACGGAATGCTGTACCACGATGCCCCTATCTGTTGAAGAATTAATGTTGTTGGAGTATATAGCAGTGCCATTTTCGTATGATAGATATATGCTATCAGTATTATTTATAAGTATGTTGTTTCTAATAATGTTTTCAGTTCCCACATATGTCACTATTCCACCGCTAAGTAAAAATCCACCATTAAAATATATCTCATTGTTATAAATTTTATTCTTCTTAGAATGATCTATGACTATCCCATTACTATTATGGGTACAAATATTCTCGCTAATATCATTATTATCCCCCTTGTATATCTCAATTCCCGATAAAACATTATGGTTGCAGGAGTTGTTCGTTACGAGGTTATTGTTTCCATATCTTATTTTAATTCCATATGAACTGTGGTTGCATAAATT
>WAKY01000015.1 GCA_015523135.1 Candidatus Aciduliprofundum sp. | reverse complement strand
ATTTCCCAATAAGATTTGTAAAGGTAGGTATGCTCGGCTCTTCTGCAGGTTTAGTTGCAAAATTTGCAAAAGAATACGATTGGTTTGTGATTTTTGATCCTCTTCTCACAGCGAAAAATGGAATGCTCATAAATAGAATTGAATATATTGAACAATTGCTCAAAATTGCATATGTAATAACTCCTAATGTTCCAGAGGCAGAGAGGCTTGCAGGGATAAAAATAAAAGATGAAAGTGATATCATCTCTGCTGGGAAAATTTTAAAGCATAAATATGGGAAATATGTGATAATAAAAGGAGGACATTTGAATGGAAAAGATTATTTGTTTGGAGATGAAATTAAATCTTATGGTATGCCGAAAATTAATAAAATTGTGCATGGAACTGGTTGCGCCTACTCTTCAGCTCTCCTATCATTCATAGCAAAGGGAATGAGAATAGAGGAGGCATTTGTAGAAGCAAGGAAATTTTTGCAAGAAGAGATAAAGAATGCGATAGATACGGGGGAATATTCATTACTCCCATAAAGTTGAGTTATAGCGCGTATATGTCTTATAAAACCTGTCCTCGCAGATACTATTACGAGAGGATATATCCCCTCCCACAATTAAGATATGCGGATTTTGAAGTTGGAAATTATTTGCATAATTATTTTTACTCTGCATTAAAAGGCAAGGCGAAAATTATAGATGCGAGTGAGATTTGGGAAAAAATCAAGGGTGATTTAATCCCAATTTCTGCCAAGGATCTAGAGAATAATTTTCAAGATATGGATGATATGATTTCCTATTATTCTTCCCTCTCTGATAAAATAATCTTGTGGAGAGAGGAAAAAGATTATGTGGAAAAGATAAAAAATGGAATAGAAAATTCTATAAAAATATCTAATTCTTTAAATTTGGATGATTTTAATATTGAGAAATGGATGAATGCGAAAATCGATAATTTAATGCTCTATGGACGATTTGACCTCATAAGCGAAAACGATATTTTTGAATTGAAGACTGGGGAAGAAAGGGAAGATTATTATTTACAGCTTGCATTTTACGCTTTGATATTCTACTTAAAGAATTATATTGTTCCCAGAGGAAAATTGATATATCTACAAAATGGGAAAATTATTGATGTAAAATTCAATTTTAATGAATTAAGCGAGATTATGGAAGATGTGATAAAAGTAGGCGAAAGAATAAAAAATGAGGATTTTCCTGCAAATAAGAGCGAAAATTGTAGATTCTGCCCATATAGATTCATCTGTGATTATTGAATCTTAATATTTTGTGGCAAATTTTTTGTACCTATTTTAATATCATCATCTATGAGCTATGTTGACCTGGCGCGTTTCATCATTGCCATTCCATTCTTCACTATTGCATCCTATCAAGATTGGAAAGATAGGTTAATAAACCCTACAATATGGTTCATTCTTGGATTTATAGCGTTTGGACTTGATATTTATCAATTTCCATATCTTGCAGGTATTATGGGTCTTATTCCATCAGTTATACTCTTCTATGAATGGTTTTTTGAATGGGAAAAGAAAGAGATGCGGATACAATACACATTATGGTTTATTGCCACAGGTATCTTTATATACTCTGTAATTTCATACTCACCACCTCCTTTGCTTGTTATGTTCATACTCCTTGTAATTTTTAGAGCACTGCATAAAATTAAAGTAATTAGAGGAAGAGCTGATGCGAGAGCCCTTATGAGCGTTGCAATTCTGCAGCCTGTGTATCCCTCCTTCTTTATCTTTCCCCTTTTTATTCCTCCATATTTAGAAATTGTAGAGTTGACATTCCCGTTTGCATTTCTCACTCTGCTCTATGCCGCTATTGTCGCTTTACTATTCATTCTTTATGTATTCTTGAGAAATATAGCTAGAAGAGACATAGGGTTCCCTGAGATGTTCATAGGTTACAGAATTCCAGTAGATGAGGTGGATAAAAGGCATGTTTGGCTTATGGAAAGAGTAGAGAATGGAGAGCATGTGCTGTATGTGCATCCTAGTTCACATACAAAAGAGGATATAGAGAAATTAAAGAAAATAGGAAGGGAGAGAGTGTGGGTACAGCCAAAAATTCCGTTTATAATATTTATAACTGTGGGGCTTATATTCGCTTATTTATTAGGAAATTTCATTTGATTCAGCAATAGCTTTGAGAAGATCGCTTCTTGTTACTATTCCTACAACCCTTTTATTTTCATCCACTACTGGTAACCTAGATACGTCCTTTTTAATTAGTAGCTCAAGAGCTTCATAGATATCAGCATTGGGGTTTATGTAATGCACTTTTCTCTCCATAATCTCCCCTACTTTTATATTTGCAATGCTCTCAAATGTGCTTCTATTTTCTTCTGGAATCTCAATGGGCAGAGTTTCCATAAAATCAAAAGGGGTAGGATATATAAATATGCCAATATCTTCCATACGATTCTTAATTACTTTTAAAATATCTTTAATTGTGAGGATTCCAAGAAGTTTACCCTGAGAATCTACTACTGGAGCACCACTTATATTATTTTTTACAAAAGTCTCATAAGCCTCTTTTATTGTCAAATTTGGGGATAAAGTAATTACATTCTTATTCATTGCATCTTTTACTTTCATCATCTACGCCTCTTCTTCATCTGGTAAAGCATCATATCGTTCCATTCTACCTTATGCTTTATTCCATTCTCTGCTAAGAATTTACTAACTTTTTCAGTTACTGTTCTTATCTCATCACTATAAACTCCGCGATATATGAAAAACTCCCTCTTATCGCTTATAGGCACAACAATTCTCATTCTTCCCTCTCGGTTATATCCTTCTGGCTTGCGATTGTTCTTTATATCGATCATATTCTCTTCAACTATTATATCTATCTGCTCAGGATCATCTCTGAATTGTCTAGTTTCTTCAAAGAACATTCTAAGCATGTCTTCCCAAACATTCTCAAGATCTTTCCATTTAACATTCTTGTCCATTATTATATGGCTGTTCCAAATTTTCATATTTCTAAATCCACCTTTGAGTATTTAACGATTTTCATCTAAGTAGAATCTTGCTTCTTCCATGACTGCAGTGTATGTGAAGAGTACTTCATATAATGCATAGATAATTCCTATAAACAGCGATGCTAGGGCTAAAGCTAATGCTATAACTGCTATGTATCCAAATGAATGATTGAAGAACTGAAGAAAAGACATTATTGAAGATATGGAGGTGAAGAGGATTGTGAGATAATAAAAGAACATAGCATTTCTGCAGAGTTTTAACCTATTTGTAAGAGTTTTTTTCTGAACTTGAATTATTTTCCATCTCTCTTCAGAAATTTCCCCACTTCGTACCTCATCCGAAAATTTTCTTATACGGTCTATTATTCTTCCTATTCTGTTTCCTAAACCTAATAGAAGCAGTCCTACAGCCGAGATTAGCAAAATAGGTGCCAGTGCCCCCTCAAGTATGTAAACTACATCCATAATGCATTATTATGTTGAAAGCATATAAAGCTATTCATCAAAGAAAAACAATTTATACTATGTTAAAAATCACCATACATGCGAGTTCTTTTCATACACGCAGATTTTATAGAGTACGAGGCAAAGAGCAAGGCTATGAAAGACGCTGAGGAAATAAAAGAAAAAAAGGAGAGGTACGAGGAGTGCCTTGTGTCATTTATATCTGTGGAGGAGGGTGATTCTTCCATAGTGGAGAAGATAACAGAGGAAATTGAAGATGTTGCAGAGAAGGTGGGTGCAGGTAGAATTGTGCTATACCCTTATGCGCACTTGAGCAATAAACTTGCCTCTTCCGAAGAGGCAATGAAGGTACTTAACGAATTAGAAAAAATTTTAGGCAAGAAATATGAGGTCCATCGCGCTCCATTTGGCTGGTACAAGAGCTTTATCATATCTTGCAAGGGACATCCATTGAGCGAGCTAAGCAAGGAGATAAGGGGAGAAGTAAAGGAGGAGGAAAGTGAGGCACTTAAGGCAGAGAAAAGGACAACCTATTGGTACATAATGGACTTAGATGGTAATTTACATAGTGTGGATGATTTTGATTACTCCTCATACCCTAATCTCAAAAAATTTGTGAATTACGAAATCTCAGGCACTAGGGCTGCAAAGGAAATTCCACCGCATGTTAAACTCATGCAGTCCTTAGAGCTATCTGACTATGAGCCGGGCAGTGACTCCGGAAATATGAGATATTATCCTAAAGGGAAATTGGTTAAGGCACTTATAGAGGATTATGTGGAGAACAAAGTAATAGATTATGGAGCTATGCAAGTTGAGACGCCAATTATGTACGATTTCAACCATCCATCTTTGAAATCTTACCTGAATAGATTTCCCGCAAGGCAGTATGTGGTGCTCAGCGGGAAGGACAAGTATTTCCTGCGCTTCGCAGCATGCTTTGGGCAGTTTCTTATGATGCATGATGCCACTATATCCTACAGAAATCTTCCCCTGCGGCTTTATGAGATGGCAAAGTACGCTTTTCGGAGAGAGCAGAAGGGAGAGCTTTCGGGCTTGAGAAGATTACGTGCCTTCACAATGCCTGATATGCATACTTTGGCAGCGGATATGCCCCAGGCGATGAAAGAATTCAAAAAGCAATATCAGATGGCCATAGATGTGCTCAAGGATTTTGGCTTGGAGCTTGGGGATTACGAAGTCGCAATACGCTTTACTCGTGATTTTTACGAGGAGAACAAAGAGTTCATAAAGGAGCTTGTTAAACTCGTGAACAGACCTGTGCTTATACAGATGTGGGACGAGCGCTTCTTCTACTTTGTTCTCAAATTTGAGTTCAACTTTGTGGATTCATTAGACAAGGCGGCTGCTCTGAGCACTGTACAGATAGATGTGGAGAACGCGGAAAGGTACGGCATAACTTACTATGATGAGAAAGGGGAGGAGAAATATCCTTACATTTTGCACTGCTCTCCAAGTGGTGCTGTCGAGAGAATCATTTATGCGATGCTAGAGAAGGCAGACATGGAGGCAAAGAAGGGAAAGAAGCCCATGCTTCCAGTATGGTTAAGCCCTACGCAGGTACGCATCATACCTGTTAAGGATGATTTCATAGGCTGTTCAATCCAGGAAATGGACTTCCTAAGGAATGAGGGATTTAGAGTAGACATAGATGATAGAGATTTGAGCGTTTCTCGCAAGATAAGGGATGCTGAGAAGGAGTGGATACCATACATTGTGGTCATAGGTGAGAAGGAAAAGGAGAAGAATATGCTCACGGTGAGAATCAGAGGAGATGGAGTTAGGGAGATGAAGAGAGAAGAACTCTTGAGCCTTCTCAAAAAGGAAACGGAAGGGAAGCCCAAGAGAAAGCTACCTCTACCACCCATGCTCTCCCAGAGACCTAAGTTCAGGTAGATTCCCTCAACTTTTTTATTTTTGAGAGATAACGAGAGATCTTCACATCCTCTGGTGATACCTCTATGATTTTTCCCTCGTTGATCACGTAGTGCTTAACTTGAAATCTCTTAGAAGAGTAGCGAAGCACTTCATCTGCGATGTAGTGCAATTGCACGCAGTGTGGAGAGCCATCTGTTGTTATAACCACTAATTCTTCTGCCACAGACATCATGGCAATTAGCTTGTAAAATGCCATGTTTATATGCTCTTTCTCAGGACAGAAAGAGAGTTTGGTATAATCCTCAAAATCCTTTAAGTATTGAGGGTTCTCATCTAGGCAAGAGCCATAAAGTAAGAGTTTTTTACCTCTAATATTCTTTCCCTTGGCGTTGGTGCTCATCAAGTCCATAAAAAATAAAAGGGATGGAGGTTAAAATAATTTTGCAAACTTTAAATATATGATGGGTATAGCCCACTTAAAGAGGTGTAGAATATGACACTAATTGAAGATATTGTATTGCGAAAAATACTTGATTCAAGGGGCAATCCAACTGTGGAAGTGGAAGTTTATACTCTAAATGGTTATGGTAGAGCTGCAGCTCCAGCTGGAAAATCAACAGGAAAGCATGAAGTTAAAGCTTATCCCTCAGGTGGGATAGATAAGGGAATTGAGTATTTTAAGGAGAGAATGGACAATTTTATAGGCATGGATTCAACTCAGCAGGAGGATATTGATGCCATGCTTCACGAAATTGATGGCACCGATGATTTCTCAATGCT